>CALKCC010000069.1 GCA_938082855.1 uncultured Pirellulaceae bacterium
CTCCACGATACACATCCAGTTGATGGCCAATTCGTAGACCATCATCCTGCCCCAACGAGATCTGCAACAGATCTTTCTGAATGGCAATGACGCGGCCATCTAATGCAGGTGGCTTGTCCAGTACATCAGTAAACTCATCCAAACCATTACGCTGAACGACATTCGAGAGTCGTCCAATCTGGTTGCGAAGCTGGCTCTCACGCTCTTGAGCCTGTAATTTCAAGCTTTTGAGGTGGTTGACTTCATCGGTAAGAGTCAGGATTTGAGCAAAGAATGTGTCTGTGCGTTGCTGAGAAGTATTGATGTCATTACGAAGACCTTCCACTTCTGTGGTGAGTTGTTTCTTGGTTGCTTCAGCAATTCGTAATGCATCCGACAGGTCGTTACTACGAGCCTGAGTTGTTTTGACAATTTCTTCTTTGTCTGCCAGGTCAGCGGCGATGGCTTCCACCTGAGTTTCCAGAGCAGCCAATGCGTAGGCGCGTGCTACACGTTCTCGTTTCAAGCTGGCTTCTACAACCGCCTTTTCATTTGTCAAAGTATTACGCAGGTTTTCGAGATTGGCGTTCTGCGTCTTCACTTGATCCGCAGCTGTCTGCAAATCGACATGAGTTTGATAAACAGTGATTGAGAATCCCATGAACAGTAAGCTCATGATGAAGATCAATACGGTGAATATTTTTCCAATCAGTGTCATGACACTAAGGCTTTCCTAAACGAATCATCGCTGGGTAATTCGGGACGGTTCGGCAACCAAGTCACCAAAACCAAGTGTTAATCCCCTCTATAGCAAGCAATATATACAATCGCTCATTCTTAAAATTCGGACATATACCCTCGCTGAAATCAATATAAGTCTCATTTTTTACCAATGTCAATCAATTAATGGTAATCTGGGTAATTTGCCAGACACGCCGAATCAAGGCGTGGAGACTATCGATAGGAACGGTATCTAACAATCATATACCTAAAAGGTCGATTAAGTAGCTGTTTTTTCGCTGTTTGACGCATCAACCGCCGAGCGATTTCGCAGGAGTTTACCTAGAGAAATAAGAGTAATTACTCCGCAAAGAATCGCAAATATGTCGCCATTGAGTAGGTAAAAGCTATCTTTTACCGCTCTTCCCACCTTGGCGATGACAAATCCTGCCTGTTTCTTTTCAACAAAACTATTCAGCTTTCCGGTCGCTGAAATCCAGGCTGAGATCCCTGTATTCGCTGCAATGAGATTAGGGCGTCTCAATTCGACCGATCGCATGATATTGCTCCGCAAATGGAGATCGAGAATAGACGAGCCCCAAAACCAACCATCATTGGTTAAGTTCACCATCACATCGGGTCGTCGTTGGTCTTCACCCACACCCGCTATCATCTTACGAACTCGATGGGGAACCGTGCTTTCGAAACATATGTTCGGGCTGAACTTCACTCCCTCGATCTCAAACGTGATATCTCGCTTTCCCGGGGCCAATGCACTGATGGGTAAGAAATTGTAGAGCGATGGAAATACTTCCCCCAAAGGAATGTACTCTCCAAACATCACTAAGTGGTTTTTATGATAGACATCCAACACCTCTCCTTTGGGAGATATCAAAGCCGCAGAGTTGTAAGAAGGAGTATGCGGCAGTGTGAGGTCGACAGAGCTGGTACCTCCTAGCATCAGGGGTTTCCCCAACCCACTCTCATCCTGATTTCCATACAAGTAACCCAGCACTTCGGCATGTTGCAATTGCTGTGCTCGTTTCAAATTCTCCGCCCATTGTTTGACCCAATCCTGATCTTCAGAAACTTCCAGAGGTTGGGCCGGAACATAAAGGGTTTGGGAATTGTCACCTGTGACTAGTAAGGGGCCGATCGGATACATGGACTCGGGCCAAACCAACAGATCCAATCCCGTTTCTGCTCCTAACGCCCGAATGGTCTGATCGTTGTAAGTCTTATTCTTTTTCTGCTCCTTCGCCATATATTCTTCGCGCGTCAAATCAAACTCAGTGTAAGTGTCACCTTGAATGAGACCGACGGATACGAGTGTTTCGCCTGATGATTCTGTGAGCTTACGAATTTGTGACTGGCCGTATAAAAAGGTGCCCGTCACTAGCCCTGTAAAAATAACTAGCTCCACAAGAACAGGACGCCAGGGAGCATCCGGCTGGCCATGCGGTAACGATTTTTGCAACAGGCGATAGAGGCTACCGCTGCCAAGCACGAGGAGAAATGAAACAGCAAATCCTCCTCCTAGATCCGCTATCTGAAGCACCCATAATTGGTCGACTTGCGAATGAGAAAGCGAGCCGATAGAAAAACCGGAAAGGACGTATCCGCGAATCCACTCCACACAGACCCAGGCAATGGCAGCGGAATAAGTTAAAGGAAGCTTGAGCTGCTGACGGATTGTACGAGCGGTGAAGACAAATAAGGGCAGGTAGAGTCCTAGGTAGCCGGCCAATGCAATCCAACCAAAGTTAGTCGTCCAGTGGGCGAGTCGCATTCCCTGTAGTAGCAACAGCCAGAACAGCATATGCGTACAGAATAGAGTCCTATAGACGCGTCGTGAGCGTGGTGGTTTTTGCGAGTCGGTGGAAAAGTCACGAGACTCAATTAATGGAAGCCAGCAAGCAGGAGCGATCCACGCTAGCCAACTCCAACCTAACGGAGGCAAGCAGGCATACAAAAGTACGTTACCGGCCAACGCATAAACGACGGGGGGAAACCGCAGTTGCTTCAACGACCTATTTTGTCCGTTTGAGTCCATTGCCTTCCTGACAGCTACGACTATGACGGAAATTTAAACACAGTGACTTCAGACCCTTCAGCATAGAGTTGTTCTCCGGCTGGGAAAAAGGCCAATCCATTGGCTTGGCTAAGAGTACTTTGGTCAGCGGACCCTTTCCAGTTCAATGGCGTCACCTCCGCCGTACCATCTCGCATCGTTAAACTTGCTGGGAAGTATGTCGGTCGGTCTCCCCGTTGCTGAAATGCTTCAGTCAGTTGAGCCTTGCACGACGGTAATACGTCGCTTTCCACTCCCAAGAGTTGTTGTAAAACCGGAGCGACGAAAAGCAGAAAGCAGACCAGGCTGCTGACGGGGTTTCCGGGCAATCCAAAGACGAGCGTCGTTTGGGATCCCTGTTTTACTATTCCAAACCACAATGGCTTTCCTGGTTTCAGGTGGACTTTATGAAACACTTGTTCAACGTTGTGATGTGTTAGTACCCCAGGCACCAGGTCCTTGACTCCGGCAGAAACTCCTCCGGATAACACCAGTACGTCTGACTTGAGGCCTTCGGCGACCAGCTCTGACAGGGAGTCAAAATCGTCCAAGCCAATTCCCAGCGAGCGTGTCGCGGCGCCGAATGTCGTCCCGAGTGCTGTGAGGAGAGGGCCGTTCGAATTGCGAATTTGACCGGGGGCTGGCCGAGTCGTGGCAGGTACCAATTCATCACCGGTGCTAATCACAGCCAGTTCCGGCTGCCGGTACACTGGCACGTCTGTACACCCCACCTCTGCTAGGATCCCCATCTCGATCGGCCGAATGCGTGTTCCTGCTTTCAGGATGGTTTCACCTTGAGACAACGACGTGGCTTTTCGCATCACATTTGTTTCAGGATTCAGTGAGGCTTTGTGTATCACGACGGTGTGATTTTGAGAGGTTGTGTCTTCGATCATCACAACGGCATCGGCTCCCTCAGGAAGCGGAGCACCGGTCATGATTTGTATAGCCGTACCCGATCGTACTCTTTGAGTGGGTACCTGGCCGGCCATAATTTCTTCCAAGACTTTCAGCTCGACTTCGGCTTGAATGTCGCTGGCAAGGACGGCATAGCCATCGACCAGCGATTTGTCATAAGGAGGGGAATCGATATCGCTTTGGATATCCTGAGCCAACACACGGCCAAGGGAATCAGCTAACGGACAAACCAAGGTCTGGCGGTCTGGCAACCGACTGAGAATTTCCGTTAAAGCTTGCTCGACGCTGATCATGCTTTCAGTTCAAGGAAACGCTGAAGAATAGTCGGGCCAACGTCGGACAGAAAACTCTCCGGATGGAATTGCCAGCCGATTAAAGGAAGTGTTTTATGTCGAATCGCCATGATTTCTATTGAGCCGTCCGGAGCATCTGCCCAGGCCGCCACTTCGAATTCGTCGCTTAGGGTATCTGGCTGAATTACCAAACTGTGATAACGCGTGGCGATAAAGGGATTTGGAAGCTCGGCAAAAATCCCCTGATTGTCGTGATGAATCGAATCGGTCTTACCATGCATCAGTTGCTTGGCTCTTACGATAGTCGAACCGGTTGACTGACCAATGGACTGGTGCCCTAAACAGACTCCCAGAATCGGAACCTTACCCTTCATATGAGAAATAACATCCATGCTCACACCGGCTTCAGTGGGCGTACAGGGCCCGGGAGAAATGATGATGTGTGTAGGACTTAGTTGCTCCACCTCTTGGGGTGTGATTTGATCATTTCGATAAACCTGAATATCCAGCGTGGGGTCGTACTCTCCCAGGCGTTGGACCAGATTGTAGGTAAACGAATCGTAATTATCGATGAGCAGGATCATGGGGCTCGGCAAGGTTTAAACACTTCTGATTGTTGAAGCTCATTTTAACGTAGGAAAGCGACTTATCGAGTCCGGTATGGGGCAGGAATTGAGCTTTCTCCGGTTCTTTTAAGTGATGACAGGAATCCACAACCCCTTGAGTTAACGTGATTAATTTGCCAATTCCCAAGATGCTTGCTGGCGATAATAATAAGAGTTGAAATATTCCTGTGTTTACACAAAGACGTTTATTCATGAGCATCGCCACCGAGCAACCTCTCCCAGATATTGCCAGTTATAAATCGCTGGAAAACGATGAATTGTCCCGTCGCATTCAGCGAGTGCGGGAAGCAATGGGGTCGGAGTTATTAATTCTGGGCCATCACTATCAGCAAGATGAAGTCATCGAACACAGTGACTTGCGCGGTGACAGTTATCAGTTGAGTCAGATGGCGGCGGAGAATACTGTTTGCAAGCATATCGTCTTTTGTGGTGTTCACTTTATGGCGGAGACGGCTGATATTCTCGCCAACCGTCAGGAAGTGCTTGATCAACGAGGGTATCGAGTTTCGGTCACACTGCCAGATATGGCAGCCGGTTGTTCCATGGCGGATATGGCCGGAATCGAGCAGGTTGAAAACTGTTGGGCTGATCTGGGTGAAGTTATTGATACCAACGACATCACGCCGGTGACATACATTAATTCCGCAGCCAGCCTCAAAGCTTTTGTTGGAAAACATAACGGTATCGTTTGCACTTCGAGTAACGCTCCGGCCGTACTGGAATGGGCTTTTAAACGAACCAGTCGTGTCCTCTTTTTCCCCGACCAACACCTGGGCAGAAATACGAGTCTGAAAATGGGGATTACCAATGACCAAATGCCGGTTTGGGATCCCTATCAACTGGAAATGGGTGGCAATTCAGATCAGGCGATTGAGAACAGCAAAGTCATCCTCTGGAAAGGTCACTGTAGTGTCCATCAGATGTTTCAGGCGGAACATGTCGCGACGTTCCGTGAACAGCATCCGGGGATCAATATCATGGTGCATCCGGAGTGCCCTCAGGAAGTCAATGACATCGCAGATGTTTCCGGCTCAACCGGCAAGATCATTGAAGTCATCAAGCAAGCAGAACCAGGTTCGAAATGGGCCATTGGTACCGAGTTACATTTGGTGAATCGCCTGAAGAAAGAGAATCCACATCTGGAAATTCATTTCCTTTCTCCCGTGGTCTGCATGTGTGCGACCATGTATCGCATTGACCTGGCTCATCTGTGCTGGAGCTTGGAGAATCTGGCTGCTGGTACACAGGTTAACGCCATTCGTGTGGCCGACGATGTGGCCAAGTGGTCGTTAGTTGCGTTGGAGCGCATGCTGAGCGTGAAATAAAAAAGCCGGGTAGAGACTACCCGGCTTTCTTAATTGACTTTTAATGTTTTGGCTTAGCCGTCGACACTACGGCAATATTGCAGCATGCCATCGACATCGCCTGCGTCTTTTAATGCCTGAGCATCGCCCGCATCGCCACCACCTGAAGAAGCTTCTTCGGCTGGTGCTTCGCTTGGTTCTTCTGCAGGAGCTTCTTCCGCGGCGGGTTCAGCTGCTTCCTCAGCAGCAGGTTCAGCCGGAGCTGGTGCTGCAGCGGGAGCCGCTTCACCGGCTGCACTGGCTCGAGCAGCGGCCAGCATATCTTCGACACTCATCTTGGATGGGTCTACCTTGGCCGGAGCAGGAGCAGCTGCTTCAGCAGGGGCTGCTGCGGGAGCTGACGCTTCTGCGGCTGGAGCTGCAGGTTCGGCAGGTGGCACAGGGGTGGAAACTGTTTCCGTCTCATGAACAGGCTCATCGACCAACTTAAGAAAATCAACGTCGATGTCGTACCAACCGATGTTGTTGTTTCCATCGAATTCAACTAGCGCCCGTCCGCTCATATTGACGGTTTTGACCGTACCGGTCAGTCCCTGAAAGCGTCCTAATTCAGCTCGGTTATCGTCTACGACGACCAGTTGATCAGTGTAAATTCGTTTAAGGTTTTCAATGTGTTCGAAGACCATGCTCGTTTCCGTTTATTAATAGGTGATGCATCACTCTGATTCATCCAATTCTTATCGTAGATTAGTCCTTTTTCAAGGGGGACAAATCATAGGAAATCAATTGTTGCTTAGCCAAACAACCGATATTTCCAGCGGACCGTAGCTGGCCAGCTGGGAGGCATCTCGGTGGGAGTGATTTTTATCAAGTTTCCGTCGATTTCTAACTCGTCTAATTCGCCCCGGCCGGTTGATTCGATTTTGATGCGACAGGTGCGACCGGCGATCGAAAGCTCGGCAATTTTCTGAATCGGATCGACAATCTTAACTGGGACAGTACAACGATAGGTTGTTCCAAGAGCCCCTGCTTCTTCGTCGGCGACACGACAGGCGACATCAAAGACCAGTGAACGGTCGGAATTATCGTTTTCGATGCTCATCGACCAGTGACTGTTGCCGGCCATGCCAACCATCAAACCAACTTGACGGCTTTGAGTGCGTTGCTCGATGGACAATTGTTGTAACGCCGGGCTGGGGGGCCAGAGATCCTCGTCGGTTCCTTCGACACTCTCGAGTAATCGGAAAGACTGCTCTCCTGCAAACCAGTCCACGACGTGAACAAATCGATCTCCACGCATTTCCATGGATGTGCGTAAGCCAGTCGCATCAGGTCCAATCGTTTCAATATGCTGTAATTCAGACACTCGTAATACTCTTATACCCGTAGTTTAGTCATGAAAGTTCAGGTTACGCAGGAAGCAAGTGTATTCTAATCCTGCCCAATGCGCCAACGCAGAAAACTCTCCAGAAATCCCTGAATATTTCCATCCAATACAGAGTGGAAATTGCCTTCAGAGTGCCCTGTTCGAGCATCTTTGACTCGCTGGTCCGGATGGAGAAAGTAATTTCGAATTTGAGAACCAAATCCTACTCGGGCCTTGTCTTTGTACTTCTGCGCCTGTTCGGCTTCCCGTTTTTCCTCTTCGATCCGTGCCAGACGAGCCCGTAACATCTTATAAGCAGAGGCTCGGTTCTTGTGTTGACTTCGTTCGTTTTGGCATTGCACCACAATGCCGGTAGGTTCATGGGTCAGTCGCACGGCACTATCTGTTTTATTTACATGCTGCCCGCCGGCACCACTGGCTCGATAGGTATCCTCTCGTACATCCTTTTCATCGATTTCAATGTCCACGTCATCAGAGACTTCAGGCGAAACATCGACCGCGGCAAAACTGGTTTGCCTTTTTCCTTCAGAGTTAAACGGGCTGATACGAACCAAGCGGTGAATACCGGTTTCACCTTTCAGATACCCATAAGCCATAGATCCCCGAACACAGATCGTTGCGCTATTGATTCCGGCGACATCATTGTCACTACGGTCAAGCAGAGACACTTCATAGTCGTTTTGACTGGCCCATTGCAGATACATTCTAAGCATCATTTCTGCCCAGTCATTAGCGTCGGTGCCGCCATCACGGGCATTGATTGTAAGCATTGCTCCTGAACCGTCATGGGGTCCGTTGAGCATGGCTTTGAGTTCCAATTCCTCGCAGAGCTGCTGTAACCGGTCAATCTCAGACGCAACTTCGTCTTCCATCTCCGGATCTTCTTCACACATTTCCAGCAGGACGGATAAGTCTTCCACCGCACCGCTTAATTCATCCAACGGAGTGGTGATAGCTTTAAGTGACTTAAGTGAGGCCACTGCGGTCTGAGCTGACTCCTGGTTATCCCAAAACCCAGCGGCCGACATTTGTGTTTCTATTTCTTTAATGCTTTCAGTTTTTGCAGCATAGTCAAAGACTATCTCCGAGTTGGAGTAGTGTTTGTTGAATGGACTCTGCACGGTCTTTTAATTCTGAAAGCATTAGGCGGTCAATTTCCAAGTAAATAAAGCAAAACCTGTTGTGTTGATTATGTACGATAGAGCGGGAAGTCGGCAATGACGGGTCAGAGGATCCAACCGCCTCCGATTACCATATCACCTTCGTAACAGACGACGGCTTGCCCGGGCGCGATCCCATGCACAGGCTGGTCAAAGTCAATCTGGAGTTGTTCTTCTCCGTTGACCATCGTCAGAGTTGCCGTGGCGTCCTGAGGGGCACTGTTGTAGCGAATTTGTGCCTGACATCGAAAGGGAGACTGTGGGATCGGGTCAATCAACCAGTTTGTCCGATCGGCGGTCAGGGAACTACGTCCTAATTCCTCATGAGAACCGAGCACCACCTGACGGGAATCACGGTCAATTCGCACCACGTAATGCGGTGTTCCTAAAGCGACACCAAGCCCTTTCCGCTGGCCGATGGTGAAATTCTCGATCCCGACGTGCTTTCCCACCACCGTTCCGTCGGTCGTGACAATGTCGCCCGAAAGGTCAATTGTCTCCCGACGTTGCCTGACGAAATCTCCATGATGGCCAGAGGTAACAAAACAGATTTCCTGACTATCCTTTTTGTCAGCAACACGCAGACCTACCTTGGAAGCCAAGCCCCGGATCTCCGTTTTCGGAAAGCTACCGACCGGTAATAGCATGCGTTGTAAGTACTTTTGCTCAATCCCGAATAAGACGTAAGCCTGATCCTTCGTACCGTCGATTCCACGGGCTAAACGGGTCTGTTGGTTCGAGTCCTGGACTAATCGTGCGTAGTGGCCGGTGGCGACAAACTCCGCTCCAACACTGTCCGCATAATCAAACAGCCGCCCGAACTTGATCCAGTTGTTACACATCACGCACGGGTTCGGTGTTCTCCCGATCGTATACTCGTCGACAAAGTAATCGATGATTCGACGAAAATCTTTTTGAAGATTCAATGCATAGAAAGGAATAGAGAGACGGTCTGCGACTTTCCTGGCATCTTCGGCATCCGATGCGCTACAGCAACCTTGTTTGTGGTCGGCACGATTCTGTAGCAATGGGAGCAGTGGATTGGTCTCACCATTTTCCAAATCACAGGCAGCTGCTGATTCTTCGCCGTGCCGCATGAAAACACCGACCACGTCGTGTCCTTGCTCGAGCAGAAGATGGGCGGCTACACTGCTGTCGACTCCACCCGACATTGCTAAAACCACTCGGGCCATGTCTTGTTCCTGCTACGAAAACTAAAGCGCGTAGACCTCGGGGCCGGCTTCTTGCGTGACGACGGCACCGAAGAGTGTGAATGGAGTGGTTTCATAGATGGAAACAGGTAGGATTTGACCCGCCTGTCTTTCGTTGCCATCGAAGACAACAATCCGATCGCAATGAGTACGACCCACCATCTGCTTTAAGGGACCGTTCTGTTCCAGTTTGTCTGCCTTCTTACTTGGCCCTTCCACCAGAACGTCCACAGCATGGCCAATGAACTTTATGTTCTCTGCTTCGCTGACTTCATTTTGAACTGCCAGTAAAGCATTGTTGCGTTCCTGCTTTACCTGATAGGGGACATCATCGATCAACATCGACTCAGCCTTCGTCCCTTCCCGTTCACTGTATTTGAATATGAAGCTGTTTTTAAATCTGAATTCGCGGACCGAATCGATACATGTCTGAAACTCTTCGTCCGTCTCTCCACAGAATCCAACGATGAAGTCGCTTGAGACAGCCGCGTTGGGAAGCGTGTCCCAAATCAGGTGCATCATTTCACGATACTCTTCCACCGTATATCCCCGCCGCATGCGTTTGAGCATGTCATTGCTGCCGTGTTGGAGTGGTACATGCAGGTAAGGCGAAATCTTGGGGAGGTCACGAATGGTTTCGAGTAGCTCTTGTTTCATATCACGAGGATAATTCGTGACGAATTTGATTCGTTCGATGCCGTTCACTTCGTGCAGCATTTTTAGTAAGTCAGACATTCGAGTCGTCTTACCTTGGCCGTCGGTGTAGCTGTAACTATTGACAGTTTGTCCCAGCAGAGTAATTTCCAGACAACCTTGATCGGCCAGTACTTTAGCCTCCTCCACAATCTGTTGAGGGGGACGACCTTGTTCCGGGCCACGCGTATTGGGTACGACACAGTACGTGCAGAATTTGTCACATCCGATTTGAATACGTAAGTAGGCCTGATACGGTGTGGGACGCATCGTAGGGTCACGTAATGGATCAAACGTCTCGTGACTACGTTTAATGTCGTCGTTACTTCCTTCGCGACGCCCGAGCCCGACGGCCATTTGTTGCTCTTCTCCCAGTCGTGCCTGATCGATTAGATCCGGTACCTGCTGAAGTTGCCCCGGTCCAACAATGAAGTCAACGTAAGGAGCGCGTTTGAAGATTACCTGTTGATCTTTCTGAGCCATGCATCCCATCACCCCGATAATCTTATCAGGGTTCCGTTTTTTCATGAGTTTCAGCGTACCCAAAGCACTATAGACTTTGTCTTCTGCATGCGCTCTGACACTACAGGTGTTGTAGAGAATCGTATCAGCTACTTTGACATCCGAGGTTAACTCATAACCGCGTTTACGTAGGTCGGCCACGACCATTTCACTGTCCAGCATATTCATCTGGCAACCGACGGTTTCAATATACAAACGATGCGACATAGCTTCTCGACTTGATTACGAAGGAGTATCCCTTCAATTTGTCGGCAATTGACCGTTTTATCAATAGGCTGAAGGTCCAAAGTCATAAAACAACTGGGACCTACCTGAGGTGGACTAACCGATTAGCTGATTTGGATAGGCTGTTGGGAGTCGGCAGATTCCTGAGCGATTAAGATCATCTCCAAGGCATCACAGGCTTGCTGGACACTGATGACCGAAGGATTCTGGCCCTGCCTCACACAGTTCGCAAAGTACTCTAATTCACGCCTGAGAATGCCATAACCAGGCAGAGCAGGGAAGTTGGGCTCGAATTCGGAGCCTACCTTCGGCCAGTAGCATGTATCCACATGACGTGACTGCTCAGATTTGATATGTAAGCCAGTCTGGCTGCAATCGATCGTGATTTTACCTTCCGTTCCAAGGATCTCCATCCGAGCATCAATCACAGTTTCTGTGGACGATGGCAAGCCCCAGTGTGTTTCGATGACGACAAGCGTTTCGGTCGTATTCCCCGATTGAGAAAAATCAAACATCGCCCAACCGGCATCGGGATAAGGAAAATCGTGAATTCGTATGTTTTTGGCAAACACCGAGTTAGGTTTTCGCCCGAGCATCCACATGGCCAGATCTAAGTCATGGATACCGTCGCCGATCAGTGGGGGAATTTTTCCCAGGCGAATATTCGCCGGAGCGACCGGTAGGTTGCGTTTCGCATGAATCGTCGTCACTTCGCCGATTTCACCGGCCAGAATCGCGTCGCGGGCCAGGCTATAACGAGGATCAAAACGACAGATATGACCCACCATCAACAATCCACCGGATGCTTCGGAAGCCGCTAGGATTTCCTGAGCTTGCTCTTTGGTGGCTGCGATTGGCTTTTCTAAGAAAACATGTTTACCCGCTCGGAGTGTATCGAGCGTGAGTTGGTGATGGTCCTGCCAGTGTGTAACCACCGAGACAATATCCACCTTGTCGTCAGCAAGAATCTCAGCCGCCGAAGTGGTTGCATTTGCCAATTGTAATTCTTTGGCATGTTGCTCCAACGTTTCGGCGTTACGACTACAGACGGAGTGCAAACGGATTCCGGGCATGGACTGTAAAGTCAATGCGTGGATCCGGCCAAATCGACCCATGCCCAGAATGGACCAGTTCAAGTCAGATTCAGCAGTCATCGGTTACTGATCCTTTGCCTGAGTTCCGTTGTTAAATCCGGGAGGTTGAGGGATATCCTCGGTAATGATCTTCCAGGAATCGCCGTTTTCTCGAACGTGCGAAAAATCACTCGCTTGATAACGGTAATGAAGCTGGTTCGTATGCAATGGGTGTCCTGGGGCTTTACGCGCCTTCATGGCAGCATCAAGGATTCCAGATACAAAGTAGGTTCGTTCAACGGGATACGGCGGTGTCCCTGTCCGAAAGTGAACTTGAATGGCGTGGGAAAGAGCTTTGAATAAATTACGATTATTCCACGGCCCCACATAAAAACTTGTAGCC
>CALKCC010000070.1 GCA_938082855.1 uncultured Pirellulaceae bacterium
ATTTCGATCCCTGTAACGGAACTGGCTACGCCGTCTGCTGTCATCGTTGCGGCGACCCACTTGACTGGAACAGTCACACCTCGGTCAAGGAACTCAACACTTAACATACTTGGCAGAGCTAACCCGATGAAACAGGCGGGCATCCAAACGACTAATTGGTCTCGCATCACGTGCTTAAACCAACGCTTCCAACGTGGCATCGCCCCAGGCGCGTCTGGGTTAAAGACGGTTCCTTGATGTGAAAGCGAAATTTCCAATCCACCGACAACAGATGGAATTGCACCTACGTGGTGACCCATTCCCCATCCCTCGTCACGAGTGTAATTACTAATCGGAGTATTCGATAAACCACCAGAGCCAGAAATAGCTACTAGAGCTGACAGCGAAGCAATCAGAGCCCAGTCGATATCCGGGAACCCTTTACCACTGAGCAGGTCGCTGATAATGTTCGTAACACTTGCACCATCTCGTTCGTTGTCTCCGTCGACATCGATATATCCGTTACCGTCATTATCAAATCGAACGAAATACTCACCTGCGGCCAAGCCTCCCGCTGCTTCACTCACCGTGACCTTTTCAAGGTAGTCTCCGTTTTCATCACGAATAGTGATGCCTTCTAAGACCGAGGCTTGAATGTCGTCATGTGGATTGATATCTACAGTAATGCTGGCTTTTTGCGCGCCATCCTTAGCGACAAACTTTGGTTCTACGACATCCAGGACACCGTCGCCGTCCCAGTCTTCACCTGCATCGAGTACGCCATTGCCATTGGTATCGTCGACACGTTCAACAGGAACAGTTCCAACCTTTACAAAGCCACTGAAGATCTCCGTCCAGGTACCAGCACTACTCCAGCCAATCGCAAGAATCAGCAAGAATCCCATCACCGTGACGATCTTAAATCCCATGACCCATTTCAGAGCGACGTGAATCTTTCCGCCGATAATCAGAGGAATCAACGCGACTGCAAAAATGGACAATCCGAATGTTTTGACAGTGGCAGCATGTGACAACTCCATCCCGAACAACTCAATTGCCGCCTCACCGTCTTCAGGCGTCGGTACAATTCCGAATAACGCCGCGAACAATGGAATCGCTGCAGTCATCGCCAAATAGGGAAAGATCGATCCCGCATCCAGAATTAGATAGCAGAGAGTCCAGAAGTTCTTACCGGGCTTGGTACGAAACTTCCCCGTAAAAATAGGTTCACCCGAATAAAGCGTATATCGGCTGATTTCAAGGTTATAAATGACCTGACCAATAATGCTAAGCGTAGCAAGCCAGAGCAATGCACCGCCATATTGAGCGGTAACCTGAGGGCCGACCAGCCATTCCCCACCGCCAATTGCCGCACCGCCAAGAATCAGGCCGGGGCCTAACATTCCAATCCACTTTTTGAAGGTAAATTTGGGCGCGTCAATCAGTCCGCCGGTATCCCATTGAGGCATCGACTGATCCCCAGGATACGGAGCGACGAATCCTTCGCCATTGTCAGTCAATTCTGTATCTACTTCTTGAGTGGAAATGTCGTCCGCCATGGATGCCTTACCCGAGTTCGATGGTTTTAATTATTTAGTTCTGTTCCGGCGAAACTTCGCCGGAAACCTTCAATCTATTAGTTGCCGTCACCGCTGACAACGCCAGTTTCCTTGAGATAGTCCTTCTCGGGCAATCCATCAATCCACTTTCGAATCAATTCGATGGACGGTTGATCATGGATACTTGAAGCGATATGCGGCATTTTCCCCAACCCCTTTAAAGTCATACGATGGTAAATCAACGATCGCTCCGGCTCCCCTGGAACAATCAATGCAGGACTTTTGAGATTAAATGCGCCCTGCCCGGGGGGCACGCCAATCACCGCAGCATCCTCCAGAGTTTTGTTGGCCAGCAATGAAAACTCTGCGTTCCCTCCACCCCAACGTCGGTGGCAGTGAGAACAATTACTCATGAGATAGCTTCGCGCCCGCAGATGAACCGGTTGCGTGTCATCTCGATGGTCGACCAGTTTCGGAAGCTCTTTGGCCGGCTTCTCCAGAGGCTCGGTAAACAAGCCGATGCGATTGAATGTATCTATCTGGTTCGCCAGCACACCACCGTAATCGTGCTCTTTATTCATTTGTAATGTATTGATGCCCAACACGTATCGTGACGCCATGGTGTGACAAAGCGTGCATTCAGAGCGACTCGGGAAATGCCAACGCTGAGTATACTTCCCACCCGGAGCGGATTTATCTTTGACGACAAACTCAACATCGCCCCCGTCCTTGCCAAGCAACACAGCGTCAGTCTGCTCGGCATTCCAAACGTACGTGTATCCTCGCCAGACCTGAGCCCCATAGCCGTTATCATCACCGTCCATTTTCTTGTGGTGAAGAATTCTGGTTTCCAGACGCTTCAAACTGTCTGGATTTCCTTTTTCAAGTTCCACAGCAAATGTTTTCACCGCCACGGTACCGTCAGGAAACCGCCATCCAGGCGGAGCAGCGGGCGGCGTTTCCGGATAAAGGACGTCGTCAAAATCGATCGTGCCTTTTCCGGGAATTGCTAGGTGCCGAAACTTTTTGGCATGGTCCGACCAAAGTGGCGAATTAACCGAGTAGCTTAGGACACCATCTTCCGGAATCAATTTCGCCGTGTCCTTAAAAAGTCCTGTTTCACTTAACAACGTAGGGAAATCATTTACTTCAGTAACCGGTGGAGCATTAACCAGTTCATGCAGCAACCCGCTGGCGTAATCGACTAACAGAATCTCCCCATCCGATTGCTCTAAAAAGGACACCAGGCGAATCGAAGTATCCGCTAATTCCGACCACGACTGTACTTTGCCACTGTTATATCTGAAGGACCAGATCTTACCGGTATCAAAGTCACCGTAAATATAGTGCTCTTTCAGGTCCTTCAATCGATCTCCGTAATAAACATAGCCTCCGGTTATGGAACGGAAGTCGTTGTGGTTATGCTCCACAATTGGCTTCTCAATCGGTGTGTCATGTCGTTCTCGTTCCGGCCGAAATGGATGACTTCCTTCCATCACAGACCAACCGTAGTTCCCGCCTTTTTTGATCGTGTAAACCATTTCCCACAGATCCTGGCCGACCTCGCCTCCCCACATCAAACCGGTCTGGCGATCATGGGAAAACTTCCAAATCTGCCGATGGCCGAAGCTATAAATCTCCGGCCTGGCGTCCTGACCGTCAGCAAACGGGTTATCCGCGGGAATCGCGTAATTCCTACCGTCGCTTTTTGCATTTACATCCACACGCATGATGCAGCCAAGCAAATCCGTTACGTCCTGTCCGGTATGCAATTCGTCAGCGATCCCACTTCCATCTCCTGCAGAAATGTAGAGAAATCCATCTTCCCCAAAGCCTAAGCAGCCTCCATTGTGACCGCCGGTCGGCCATTCAATAATCACCAATTCGGATTCCGCTGAGGCAACTCCGTCTTTCACTACATAGCGTGACACGCGTGACCCAACTTCGGTATCTCGATCCTGACTTATCGACATCACAAACAGGTAGCCGTTTTGCCGAAACTCCGGATGGACCGCGACACCATAAACTTTAGTTCCAACATCAATCACCAACTTCTTGTCACTGGCTTTCCGGTCTTCGTCTAGCATCCAGATCTTGCCCGCCACTTCAGCTACAACAAGCTTACCAATCCCCGGGACCGCTTTACCGTCGACGGGATTTTCAAATTGAACGTCCGGATAAGCGACACGCACCACATAAGGACTAGGCGGTTCCGGCGACCCCTTCACCTGCGACTTTGTCCATTCCACACGTTCAGTCAAACCAGTAGGCTCGCCAGCCTGCAAGCCATTTACCAAAAACAGATTCAATAGGCTGACGCTCACCAGAGCTAACAAGGCACGACTGACTTTATTTTTCATTTCCTTACACCTTCAACATGATGCTGACTGAATTGTAGAATTCCTGCTATTGCCTAGGGCCGAGGATGAATCAACACAACGTGATTTGGCAATTCATTTATATCGCCTTCGCGATAGGGCACCTCTTGCTTGAGTCGAGAGGCTGCAAGCTCAACACCTTCGACGATCGCCTGTGAAACACTCCCCTCGCCCATTAATCGTCCCACACGAGATTGCACATCGTTAATCATCGTGGAACATTTATCTCCGCACGCTGCCTTAATTCGATCATCAACCATCACAGCAACACGACACTCCGCTAGGGACACGTAGATCAACACCGCGCCCCCCTGACGCTCGGAGGACAAGACTTGTTCAAGGAACACGAGCCGAGCCCCTTTCGAGACTTCTTCCACCACCTCATCATCCGTGCCCAACAACATCCGCAGTCGAGTATCGTAGGACGCGGCGATCATCCCACAACAATAACCCGCGACGACAATTGCCAGTTGCCAGTAAATCGGTATG
The DNA here is from genome assembly GCA_938082855.1 of uncultured Pirellulaceae bacterium. GTDB lineage: Bacteria > Planctomycetota > Planctomycetia > Pirellulales > Pirellulaceae > UBA721. Next base: position 4,406 of record CALKCC010000070.1, read on the forward strand.
CCATCAAGAAATGATCCATCCTCAGAATTGCCGAAAGTAGCCCATCCCAAATTAGCTAACACTAATACCAAGACGGCGATGACCACTCCAAAGTGACATTCCCCACGGTCATAACGACCGGATTCCGTAGCGACTGCGACAACAATTTCCGCCGAAGTATTCTCTTCAGCACTGACGATACTTGTCTCGATATCAATTAATTCAGTTTCACTAAACAACTTTTCAGCGTTCACCATGGGTAGCCTGATTCTCTTGCGAACTATAAATTGACAACAAAGCTTGTTACCACAGACTTGGTAACATCACTGAATGTGGCATCTATCGATTAAGATTAACGCATCCACCACCAAATTGCTATTTTCTAAGGCGTTCGCCTTTAGTTTGCATTCACCTTTGCGTCCGTCCCCCCAAACACAATTAAGACAGTTCGTAAATGAAGATCTATCACAACCCCCGATGTAGCAAAAGCCGCCAATCCCTTGCACTCATTCAAGAGGCCGGGCTCGAGGTCGAAGTCATTGAGTACCTTAAAACTCCGCCCACCGTCGCCGAGTTAACCGAAGTGATCTCCTTATTAGGAATTCCTGCCGAGTCAATCGTGCGTAAAAAGGAAGCACTCTTTCAGGAATTGGGACTATCGCAACAGACACTGTCTGAACAGCAATGGATCGAAACACTATGCGAACACCCAAAGCTCATCGAGCGACCGATCGTGGTTTCCGACAATCAGGCGGTCATTGGACGGCCGCCGGAACGAATTGAACCATTGCTTAAACGGTAGGATCGCCATCCTCCCCTCGCGTGTAATCATCGGGACGAGTGGCCTAGTTTGTTGCCTGTCGGGGGATTCACATGCGCAGGCGTTATTGGGCATTTGGTACCAATGCCACGGCTCGACACCACCCTGCACTGGCCTCGGCTATCTTGACGGGTAAACAACTGACATGGAAGCCCGTTGGGGAGGGAAGCTGGTCAAGGTTTGCCAATTTCTCAATCTGGCAGTACTCCTTGGTAATTCCAGCAAAATGCGCCGGCCAAATCACTCTTCCATCTCCTGATTGTTGAAAATCCTTTTTCATGCTGTGGAATGGCCGATCGATCGTATAAGCATCAATCCCAATCACTCGTATCCCCTGCTCTACTAACCACAACGTACCGGCCCGCCCCAGTCCTGGTTGCCGGAAATACTCTTCGGTTTCCAGCCGCTTATCTGCATCGGTCCGCAATAACACAATTTCCCCAGGAGATAATTGATGGTTTATAGACACGAGCGCCTCTTGCAAAATTTCGATCGTGATTTCATCGCCGTCGTTTAAATGAGTCACATCCAGACAAACGCCGGGAGCAAAGCACCACTCTAACGGTACGTCATCTATCTTTCGTGCCGGCTTACCTTCGGAATCAGGTCCATAGTGATAGGGGGCATCAACATGGGTACCGGTGTGAGTGATCGCGTTGATCTTCTCGATGGCCCAGCCACCTCCGTCAGAAAACTCGAGTTGCTCTTTATCGATTCCAAAGAGCGCGGTCATCTGTTTTCCACCTTGCTCGTGGTCAAGGTATTCAATCTCTGCTGGAAAGGGTTCGCTTTTAGATTGATGGCTCAGTGGGACGCTGAGGTCGATAAGACGGATATTTTCAAACATGCGTGGAATCCAAACGAAAAAGAGGCGGCCAGACCTGCTGACCGCCTCTTTCGGTTGTCTAAAACAACAGTATCTATGAAGTCTTAGTTATAAGCCTTCATACCGTGTTCGGACACATCGAGTCCAACTTCTTCTTCTTCAGGATCGACACGAATACCAACGGTATTCTTAAGAGCCAGACCAACGATTGCAGTAAAGATCACTACATATCCGCCAATGGCAAGAACACCCTTAAGCTGCGTAATGAGCTGATCAACACCAGCTAACTCACCGAAGATACCACAAGCTAGGGTTCCCCATACACCGCAAACCAAGTGAACACTAATTGCCCCCACTGGATCGTCAATTTTCTTGTCAACCATAACAACACTGAAGTAAACGAGTACACCGGAAATAGCTCCGATGGCTACTGCTTCCCAGATC
>CALKCC010000071.1 GCA_938082855.1 uncultured Pirellulaceae bacterium
GGCATCAATGCTCACTTCGACGGCGCTTGCGGCAGTTTTACTGCCGAAGCTCCAGCCGGCGAAGCGCGAGCGGGTGGAGCCTCTATCGATCAGCTTGTACGTCACGCCGCCAATCCTAACGGGCTGCCAAAAGGAATGATCCCAACATTGATCGGTGGCACATTCTTCCGACGAAGTCGAGTTTGTCGCTATGTCCACAGTTACAACGAAGACGGTACGGTGGCAGCTCGAATGCAGGAAAAGCCACGAGATTTGTTTGATAGAGTCTTCGGAACGCTGGCAACCGCCGATGACGGCAGTCTTAAGACTCGTCGTCTACGCCGAAGCGTACTCGACAGTGTGGTCGAACAGTACCGCTTCTACACGGGACCGAATTCACCACTAGGTAAAGTATCCCGAGGCCGAGTCTCTGACCATTTGGACCGCATTCGCGAATTTGAGCAAAGAGCCTATGAGATTTCTTACAAGGATTCCGAAGCTCCCAAAGTTCCGCCACGTTCCAAGCTACTCCACGGCGGAGCTGCCGATCCTGGCGGTGAAGGCATCGACATCACCCTAGATGAACTGCGAGAAGAATGGCGACTGATGGCCGACCTCTATGCCTTGGCCGTTAAGATGGACCGCGTTCGATTTGGAGCTTTGACATTTCTCGCAGCCGGTGAAAGAATTCGTCTAACCGGCGAATACGAATATGAGGGACGAAAGCGTTGGACCTTCGACGACGCCAATCAGCTACGACGTTCAGGCTCTGCCGGTTGTAGTCATGAATTTTGGCATCAATTCAGACCCGAAAAGGAAAACCAGGCTCTACGAGCTCACGTGCATATGAAGATGAATGAACTGGCTTACTTCATGAAAGCTCTGGACACCGACGAGTGTCGGGAGAGCAATGGCAAAACCATTCTTGAAAACTCGCTGATTACGATCTCTACCGAATCAGGCGACGGACGACACAACGACGTCAAGCGAGAGTTATCCGGCGTCTTTCACGCCATCACTTCTGCCAATGGACGTTTTAAGACCGGCCAAATCATGGATGTCGGAGCTGAAGGAATTGACGTCTACAACACGATGCTAAATGCGTTTCAATCGAACAAGTTCCTAGGACCTGCAGAGCGGGATAGAACAGCCATCGATCAAATCCGTGCTTAAATCTGGATATCCTTGCCAAACAACCAGAACGGTCAATGCATTAATAGTCTTTGCCGTCCCAGTTTGACCACCAGGTTTTAAACTGGGAGTACTGCTGTTCGACAAAGTGACGCTGACTAGCACTAAGTTCATCAGACTCATTAAAGTGCAAAGTATATTCAGCGTCCCCATTGAGCACTAACAAGTACTTATAAAACAGCACGAGGTCTGGGCCTTCGTCGTAGGTCGAAAGCACAATCAACGCTTCATCCAGTTCTTTTGCAAATCGTCTCGCCTGGACGTCACCTGTAACAGCACGTTCACACAATGCAATTAACTTCAAGACTTGCACGGGCAAAGCATTTCCGATGCCAGTAATGGCACCGACAGCACCACAGTTTACGTACCCGTGGAACACCTGAGTGTCGACCCCAACCATCAATCGCAAGGCTGGGTCGGCACCGGTGATATGTTCTGCCGCATAGCTAAGTGCTTCGGCTCCACCGAATTCTTTAAATCCAACGAGATTGGAAAATTCGTTTCTCAATTCAAAAAACAGCTCAGCTCTGGTTTGGAACCCGTAATAGGGGCTGTTGTAGATCACAGCTGGTGTATTAGGGGCAGCGGCTAAGATCCCTGCAAAGTGATGACGCTGGGCAATCGAGGAAGTTCCCCTGGAGAGAACGCGAGGAATGACCATCAACCCTTTAGCTCCTACCGATTCGGCATGAGCTGCATGAGCCGCTGCGAGTCGAGGATTTTGAGCACCGGTACCAACAACAACAGGAACACCAGCTTCACATAACCGAGCAACACCCTCCATACGCTCTTCATCTGTCAACAGTGGCCAGTCTCCCATACTGCCACAGTAGATTACGCCACTCATTCCTGCAGAAATGAGCTCCTGCGCCTTTTTCACCAACGCATCGAAGTCCGGTGTACGATCGTCATTACAGGGAGTCATGATGGCTGGCAAACAGCCGTTGAAGATTGCGGTATCCATACTGTTTCAATTAGTTCTTGGGTGTGCTCGAAATTCTATCGTGCTCGCGTTGGGCACGTTCCCTTACCAATGTAAACTCCAATCGAAACAGAACAAATATGCCCACTTGTTAGATTCAAAAAAGATTTCTTGGCAACTAGAATGAAATCATGTTTGAAAAACACTCAACCATGCTGGGCCTGATACTTGCTGTTGGCATGATCATATTGCCGACATCAACTCACTTAGTGGCTCAGCCGCCCGCTTCATTCCAACTTGGAAATTGGAAACACGCCTCCGACAATGTAGAGGCCCTGTTTGTCATTAAGGGCAGCCTGACACGCGAAACACCCGTCCGCTCTGCTGTCACCCCTGCCATCACACAAGACTCGTTCTACGTTAGTTACACATTGACGTATCCAGCTAAACATATCGATACGGCAGACGATGGCTCCGGCGAATTCTTCATTCTGTGGCTCGATGATACGGAAGGAAATGCTTCTTCGGCGCATTCCAATCAAAATCCAAACATTGGAATCCACGTTGATGAAAAATCCAAAAATCGATTTATGATCCGCTTTAGCTCTAGCCGTCAAGCGTTTGGGCCCGAACTACAAGGGGATCGTGAAACACAACTGGTCGCGAAGATATCCAAGTCAGATCCAGGCCCCGAGCAACCATTTGACCAAATTGAACTCTGGGTCGATCCTGTTTTAACAGCACGAGACAAACCGGGCACCAAACTACAGGTCGATGCCGCCCGAGTTTCGACCATTCGCTGGCTTGGATTTTCGACCGGTGGCAAAACAGAAGTTGACGATCGTATCACCGTAGGAAATCTAAAGCTTGCGGGCTCGTGGGAAGAACTATTTGGTATTCGTCCGCCTGTCACCCCAAAGGCGCCACAGCCGCTACCAAAGCCTGTTGTCACCGTCTCGTTTGAAAACGATGTCGTTCCGATCCTCCAACGTCACTGTTTTAAGTGTCATCAAGGAAACAACGACACCGGTTTTCGCCTAGATGTCGCGGATCAGGTTCTCAACCAAACGACACCTTTTTCTGCCAAGACAAGCCATC
>CALKCC010000072.1 GCA_938082855.1 uncultured Pirellulaceae bacterium
TTTGCTGGCCAGAAAGATGTCGATGTCGTGGCCCTCGCTGATGTCGATACGCGTTACCACGCCGCCGCGGTTGCTGCCGTTAAAGGTATCGCTGGCAATACGCCAAAGGTCTTCACTGATTTCCGTCACATCATCGATGACCCCAGTATCGATGCCGTCGTCGTCGGCACACCAGACCACTGGCATGCCATCCCCACCATCATGGCGTGTCAGGCAGGCAAAGATGTCTATGTGGAAAAGCCAGACGGGCATAACATTCTCGAAGGACAAACCATGGTTAAGGCCATGCGCAAGCATCAGCGAGTGGTCCAGATGGGAACGCAGGCTCGCACCAGCCAACACTTTCAACAGGCTATTGATTGGATCGCTGAAGGGCACCTCGGAACCGTCTTAGTCGCTAAAGCCTGGGAATCGGCACGGCAAGGCAATATTGGTAAACCAGCGGATAGTGCTCCTCCCGAGGGTGTCGACTACGACCTCTGGCTCGGCCCAGCGCCCAAACGCGATTTCAATCCAAGAAGATTCCACGGTCATTGGAGATGGTTCTTTGATTACGGAACAGGTGACTTAGGAAACGATGGCGTCCATCGAATTGACATCGCCCGCTGGGCGTTGGACACTGCTGGCAAGGCTCAGGGGATGGAACCTCTCTATATGCCCTCTCGGATTAGTGCTTTGGGTGGAAAGTGGTATTTCGACGATATTCAGGAGTGGCCTGATTCCTTGCAGGCCACCTATGAATTTGGTGACCGCACGTCCACCAAGCCAGGCCGCCTACTCTCTTACGAAATGAGAATCTGGGCGCCTTATGGTTACAACGACGAATCCGAAGGTGTGATTTTGTACGGCGACAAGGGCTTTATCATCATTGGAAACCGCCGATGGCGTGCCTACAGCCCTGACAAGAAGCTGATAGCTCAGGGAGCAGGTGAAAACGGGGGCGCCAGTCATATGCGAAACTTCCTGGACTGCATGCGGTCTCGCAAACGGCCCAATGCGGACTTAGATACGATCGGACACCCTTCTTCCATACTCTGCCATGCAGCAAACGTATCTTGGCGAGTCGGCCGGCAGGTAACCCTCGACCCGAAAACAGAGCTATTTATAGATGATCCTCAGGCAAATGCTCTTCGCACACGTCCGGAATACCGGAAACCTTGGGAGCTTCCAACGGTATAGCGAATTTGGATACCCGTAAGCCGAGGTTTATTCACCTGACGAGAGGAAAGCTTTGATACGGTTCGATATTTGATCACGGATATCCCGGAAACAGTGAAGAATCTCATCTTCACTACCTGTGGCATCAGCCGGGTCTTCGAAGGGCCAGTGTGCAACCGGCGTATCCCCGGGAAACACGGGACAACTCTCCGCAGCATTATCGCAAACCGTCACGACCAAATCGAACGCTTGGTCAGAATATTGATCAACGTGTTCACTCTTACCATCAGACAGATCCACTCCTAACTCTGCCATCACTTCAATCGCTTTAGGATGAACGTATCCGGACGGATTGGAACCAGCAGACACCCCCTCCCACAGTCCATCAGACAACAACGGGAAGAGACGTTCAGCCATTTGGCTACGGCAGGAATTTCCGGTACAGAGCACCAGTACACGTTTGGGCATGGCCAATAGTTCTTTCTATGAGTTGCTAGGACGCGTTACGTCTGGCTATAAACTGTGAATAAGTACGCTTCATCGATGCCAAAACACGCATCAGCTGGGGCGCCGATAAAAACACTCGTGTAGTCACGATCGATTTGGGGTATAGATTAGCAATAAAATCCAATTTGAACTCAGACGCGGAATGGCCAATCATCAACGCATTCGCGTACACTCCGGCCTCTATATCCAAATCCAAACGAATGTCGTCATAAATATCCTGAGCATTCGGCTCGGCAGATTCCGCGGTACCGGCAGAGGCTATCTGACCAATGCCCACAAGTTGCTCGCTCGTCAAATCTTCGGGAGCAACTCCCTGTCCTTGGTCCTGATGATCACCTAAATCACCTTCCCCATCTGCATCCACGGCTTCGGACGCGACTTCGCCAATGCCATCAGGAATTGGACCGAAACGATCCTCGTATCCTTCCACATTCCGTTCAATCGCATCAATGATTCTGGCCATCGCTCCGTGAGGAATAATCACTCGTGACACGACAGACGTTGGAGAACCCAGATTCTGGACGAAGTCGACGATAAATTCATTGCCACCGGTCAACAGGACGACGCCCGTGCTAAAGACGCCACGACTCGCGGACTCAGAAACACGTGCAGCAACCGGTTGGACTTGAACGGAACCAGATGGAGGTGGCGGCGAGCCAGATCCGTCGTCTGTCATGTGATTATCTTCTCAATAATAAGCGTGAACGCGGAAACTCTATGCGTCGATTTGGGTAAGTCGCCCGCTACTATCGCCGATAGATTTAACCCCAGCATCCATTCGATCGAGCATCGACAGGAATAGATTGTTTAAAGGAGTCTCATTATCAAGGACGATGTGATTACCTGTTTGAATGGTCCCGCCTGCCTTCCCAGCCAATACGATCGGAAGATCATGGTGGCTATGACGATTTCCATCACTGAGTCCTGAACCGTAGACAATCATCGAGTTGTCCAACAAATTGCCTTCACCTTCTGGCATGGATTTAAGCGTCTTAAGAAAATACGCAAACCCTTTGGCTAGATAACCATCGATCTTTCGAATCTTCTCCATCAGAGCGTCATCGTTACGATGATGAGACAACTGGTGATGCCCTTCATTCACTCCGACCATCTTATAACTTCGATTGCTACCAGCATTACCAAGCATGAAGGTTGCAATCCGAGTGGAATCAGTTTGGAATGCCAAAGCCATGATGTCATACATCAGGTGCATATGTTCTTCGAAACTACTTGGAACGTTTTGAGGTAATTCTAATTCCGGGCGCTCGATTTTTGACAGTTCGTCAGCACGCTGCACACGCAATTCCAATTCGCGAACACTCTGGAAATACTCATCGAGTTTCAATCGGTCTGTTTTGCCGAGTTGCCGAGCTAAAGCTTCTGCATCCTGACGCACGAGGTCCAGGACACTTTTGCGATAAAAGTCTCGCTTCTGACGTTCTTCATCAACCTTTTCACCTGTCCCGAATATTCGCTCGAAAGCCAGACGTGGGTTGATCTCCTTGGCCATCGGCACACTCTCCGTTTTCCAGGAGACGTTATTTGAATAGGCACAACTGTAACCTGAGTCACAGCCACCTGCGTTCCGTCCCTGTCGAAGTCCAAGTTCGAGCGAAGACAAGCGAGTGCGATGACCAACCTGCTGAGACGCTGCTTGATCAACGGATACACCGACCTTGATATCGGATCCGGACGTCTTATAGGGATGAGCGCCAGTTAGATAGGTCGAAGCACAGCGAGCGTGATCTCCGGCCCCATCACCATGTGCTCGGCCCATATCCTGTGCCAAGCCAGTGATGACATTAAAGTCACTACGATACGCTTCAATTTCTTTCAACGTACGTGGAAGCACATAGGCATCACCGCCCTCGGCTGGCTTCCAGGCGTCCATGATGGCACCATTTGGAAAGAAGATGAATGCCATTCGATTTGGCGCACTTTGTGGCGCTGCGGCAAACACGGACGTGTCCGAATTCATCGCATCCAACAATGGCAACCCGAGGCTCAGCCCAGCCCCTCTCAAAAACGTTCTTCTATCTAAACTTTTCATCATTCTTCTCCATCTATCCGCCGCTTTAAGAATGGATCACTAAACACGATCTGTTTGACCAGTGATTGGAACCGATAATTATCTCGACCTATCTCTTCTACTATTTTATCAATTGCACACCGATCGTAGTATTCCAATCCTCGACCAAGTGCAAAAGTAAGTAGGCGAGTTGTTAATGCCCGAGCAAATGCCTCTTCTCTCTTACTGAGGATTTGGACCAATTCCTGTGTACCCTTGAATTGCTCACCCGTCGGTAAAATTCCGGATGCATCTACATTAAACATTCCGTCCTTTGTTCTAAATCGTCCAATTGCATCATAATTCTCAAACCCAAATCCCAACGGATCCATATGGTTATGGCAACTGGCGCAGATAGCATTTTCACGATGAACCTCTAACTGCTGACGAAAGCTAATCTCTCCCGACTTCGCCTTTTCCTCGTCAATTTCAGGCACATCCTCCGGTGGGTCCGGCGGTACCGTTCCCAGAATGTTCTCCATAATCCACTTACCTCGCATGACCGGCGACGTACGGTTGGGTTGAGAAGTGATTGTCAGGATACTTCCGTGAGTCAAAACACCATATCGCGGGCGATCTACCAGGCTGACCTGTTTAAATTCCTCACCTTGCACGCCTGGAATTCCGTAATGTGTCGCTAATTCCTCGTTAACAAACGTGAATCTGCCATCGAGAAAATCCATGATCGACCGGTTTTTCCGCATCACATCACCGAAAAACATCTTGGTTTCTGTCTTCATTGACTGTCGTAATGAATCCGAGAAATTAAATTCCGGTGCTGGGGTAACCTCATCCAAATTGCGTAAATTGAGCCATTGTGTCGCGAAGCCTTCGATCAACCCTTCCGCTCGATCATCAATTAGCATTCGTTCGATTTCCGATTCCAAGACGCGCGGCTTCGAAAGTTCGCCACTAAAGGCCAACGACAGAAGGCGATCGTCGGGCGTACTACTCCACAAAAAGTAGGACAACCTGGAAGCCAACTCAAACTGATCTATATCCCGAACCTCGGTGTTGGCATTGCGATTGCCTTCCACTCGGAACAAGAACCTTGGAGAGACCAATACAGAACTCAAGCTCACTTGCATGCCGCGTGCAAAACTTTCACCTTGCTCCATCACCACGTTCACCAGATTGGCATAGGCGTTTACATGAGCAGGGTCTACCGTCCGACGAAACGCACGATTGATCATTGGTCCGAGAATACGAGAGGCTGCCTTAGTGGCCTCTGCCCCCGGCTTCACATCAACAGCCAAAACCTCTCGTTGAAGTTTTGACAAAGACTCAAGCGGAAGTTCTTCCGGACCAACGAGGGTTGCTCCATAGAAGACCAAATTGCGGTCCCGTCGGTTTGGATCCTTCGCATCAGGATTGTAAAAGTCGTTTGTAAATCCAAGCTTCAGCTTATGCTTACCCGCCGAAAGTTGCATCTCGAAGTCATAATCTCGAGGAGAATCTCGCATCGCGGAAACGGACATCGTTTTGAGCGGTTGGTTGTCGAGCTGATAGGACATTTTGGCAAGCTCACTGCCTGCCTGATCGGCTCCTACATTGACGCGCAGTGTATAACGACCATTGAAAGGCACTTCAAAGACGCCTTCACTATCACCACTCGTTGAAAAATGCAAAGCCCCATCACGTTTGGTTCCACGACGTACCGAGAATGTATCGAAGTCGATTTTCTTTTCTGGCTGATTATCGCCACCTTGTACCAAAATGACGCTGCTCGCCACCTGCTCGGCGGCATTTAAATACTTCTCCATTAACAAAGGAGAAAGGGTTAAGACATCCCCAATGTTATCAAACCCTTCACCGACATCATCCGATGGAAAATCATCCGCCGGGCGAAACTGGATTCCAAAGAGGTCACGAATGGTGTTGTTGTACTCCAACCGGTTTAGGCGACGAATTGTCACTGCCCCGGGATTCTTAACCTTGTCGCAATCAACACTATTCAATTGCTTATCAAGCCAGAATGTAACAAGATCGCGTTCGGCATCCCCCGGCTGTTCGGCTTCTTCGGGGGGCATCGCCTTGAATCGCATCATGTCATAGACTTTGAGCCAATTCTTCCGGTTATCAATAAATCCATTTTCCAGATCACTGTGGTCCGTTTGGATCCCAGCTTCTAAGGCCTCGGCACTATGGCACCCATTACAATATTTCGCGAAAAATGGTTTCACTTCTTTGGCATAGTCAACCACAGGCTCCTGCTGACCTTGTGCAACCGCCGGCAACAGCAAGGTGCTCAGAAACAAACCAAAAATGACTCGATTGCTTATCATCAATAAAGCAGACTTGAGGCGATAGTGAGGGGCGAGGCCGGATGAATATCGCCTGAATTACCGGCCCCAGTGAGGTAGGACTTACACTTATTATAGGACAGACGGCGCATACCTGTCAGGGCCAAACGTATCGACCACGAGGCTGATGCAACACCTAGAGAATATACCGACTTAAATCTTCATCTGCAGCGACTTCCTCGAGACGACTATTTACAAATCCCTCGTTGATTTCAACCGTGCAGGAGCTCATTTCAGCCGACTCAAAGCTTAGTTCCTCTAACAACCGTTCTAATATCGTGTGCAGTCGACGTGCACCTATATTTTGAGTGGTTTGATTGACCTTAAATGCATAATCCGCCAACGCAGTGATCGCATCTGGCTGGAACTCGATAGTAATCCCTTCGGTATGCAATAGTGCCTGGTATTGCTTGGTGAGTGAGTTATCCGGTTCGACCAGAATCCGTTCAAAATCCTCTGCGGTAAGATTCTCTAGCTCGACTCGAATAGGAAACCGACCTTGAAGCTCCGGCATCAAGTCACTCGGCTGCGAATTATGAAACGCGCCGGCTGCCACAAACAGAATATGGTCTGTTTTCACATAACCATAACGCGTTTTGACGGAAGTCCCTTCAACGATTGGCAGTAAGTCTCGCTGCACGCCGGCCCGTGAAACATCTGCACTCTTACCTTCGGCAGCGGTCACCTTGTCAATTTCGTCTAGAAATACGATGCCTAGGTTTTCGGCAAGCTCAATAGCCTGGCTATGCACCTTATCGTCGTCCAACAACGATTCACATTCCTCTTCAAGCAGGACTCGCCGCGCATCCTGCACGGAAAGCTCTCGCTTCTTACTTGTCGACGGCATGATTTTGTCGAACATTCCCTGGAGATCCATATCCATGCTCTCCATCCCCATGCCTCCCATCACCATCGGGCTGGCCTTGTGCTGGGTGGTGATTTCGACATTTCTAGAATCCAATTCACCCGAAACAAGCATCGCCCGCATTTTTTCGCGAGTCCGTTGATACTGTTCTTCAGGATTCTCACTGACTTCCGAAGGCGTGCTAATGGTAATCGGAGGCGGGGCAAGTAAATCCAACAGTCGTTCATCTACGCGTTTCTGAGCTTCAGGAATCACAGAATCACGTTCACGAGCTTTAACCAATTGGATCGCGTTTTCCACCAAATCGCGAACGATGCTTTCTACGTCTCGGCCATAATAACCAACTTCTGTATACTTGGTCGCCTCGACTTTAATAAATGGAGCGCCAGTTAACTTGGCTAACCGCCTTGCGATTTCCGTCTTGCCTACACCGGTCGGACCGATCATCAAAATGTTCTTCGGGGAGACCTCCTGTCGCATTTCGTCTGCCAGTTGCTGGCGACGCCACCGATTACGAATCGCGATGGCAACAGCACGCTTCGCGTCCCCCTGCCCGACAATAAACTGATCTAATCGCTCTACAATCTGACGTGGCGTGAAATCACAATTCATAAAACTTAACCCTGTCTCTTTCGAATTCAGCTTCCTCGTGAAGCTCGGTTGTGTCGCTTAAGCGTCGGCTTCTAAAGATTCCGTGACAATACTGTCATTCGTGTAAATATCTATGCTGGCGGCCACCTGCATTGCCTCGGCGGCAATCTCAGCCGCCGACAAATTGGAGTGTTTCACCAACGCTCTGGCAGCGGACAAGGCGAAGTTTCCTCCCGATCCAATGGCCACCACGCCGTCGGTCGGACTGATGACATCGCCTGTTCCACTAAGAAGTAGCGTGTGTTGTCGGTCGGCCACGATCATCATCGCCTCTAAACGTCGCAACGCTCGGTCCAACCGCCATTCCTTGGCCAGCTCCGTTGCCGCGCGGGGCATGTTGGCCGGATAATCCAGTAATTTGGCCTCAAATCGCTCCAGTAATGCAAAAGCATCAGCACTACTTCCGGCAAAGCCGCAAAGCACTTTACCGTCGCACAACTTACGGATTTTCATTGCATCGGCCTTCATGATCGCCGAGCCGAGCGTTACTTGTCCGTCACCCGCAAGAGCAACCTGCCCGCCATGCCGAACCGACACAATCGTCGTTGCATGGAATGTGTTTGCTGAATTCGAACTGCTCATCTATCTGCCTCCGGCATTCTCTTCGTACCTTACGCCTAACTCTTTTCTTCTACCAGTATTTTGAACTATCGCAAAGGGTGGCAAAAGGGGCAGCTGTGACAGTACAATGTCGTTTCGCCGATAAACTCACGGAGTTCCACATGGTTACCCCACCCCGCAGTTCTGAATTGATGACCCCGGTAGATACCGGTTTACTAGTTGTCGACCTTCAGGAAAAATTAGTTCCAGTCATCACCGACCACACAACAATCACCTGGAATGTTAGCCGTTTACTGCGAGCAGCCGATGCATTAGACGTCACTACGGCTGCCACAGAACAATACCCACAAGGATTGGGGAGTACGGTGGACCTGGGCGAATATCAGCCAAAAGACGTTGTAGAAAAAATAATGTTCAGTTGTCGAGAAGCGGATGACATTTTTCGTGATTGGGCTGAAGCCTCAATTCGTAAAATCCTGATTTGCGGAATTGAAACCCATGTATGTATTCAGCAAACAGTGTTAGATCTGCTGAGTGAAGGATTCCGAGTCTACCTTGCTGTCGATGCAATCGGAGCTCGTCATTCCCTGGATCATCAGACCGCTTTGCGACGTATGGAATCCTCCGGCGCCGTCCTCACTACAACTGAAGCCGTCATGTTCGAGTGGTGTGAATCGGCCGCCAACCCTGAATTCAAGACCATAAGTCAGTTGGTACGAGAAGCCCCGCCAACTGACGCCTAATAGTTTGCTATCATAGAGCTAACACGAGCCATTTCAACGGCTCAACAAATCACCCATTCACCTAAAGGTATTGCTCAAGTGTCAGATTGCTACCCTTCCCTGAATCCTCCCACACGTATTTTGATGGGACCAGGCCCCAGTGACATCCATCCCCGCGTACTCAATGCCATTGGCCGAGGCACGGTAGGTCATTTGGACCCCTACTACCTGGAAACGATGAATAATCTTCAGGAAATGCTACGCAAGGTCTTCAAGACTGAAAATGAATTGACCATGGCCATCAGTGCGACCGGATCCGCTGGGATGGAAACGACGGTAGTAAATGTTATCGAACCCGGCGATAAGATGCTGGTCTGCATCAACGGCGTCTTCGGAATGCGAATGGCCGATGTCGCAGAACGTGCCGGCGCAGAAGTTTTAACCGTGGAAAAACCATGGGGTGAAGTATTTACCGTCGAAGACTTGCAACCGATTATCGAGGCAGAACAGCCCAAAGTTGTCGGTATCGTCATGGCTGAAACCTCCACCGGAGCCTGCCAGCCTCTGGAAGAGATCTCTCAATTGGTTCACGCCAATCAGGGGCTACTATTGGTCGATGCGGTTACGTCTTTGGGTGGCATGAACGTTGAAGTCGATAAATGGGGTATTGATATTATTTATTCCGGTTCGCAAAAGTGCCTCAGTTGCCCTCCCGGTTTGGCACCTGTATCGTTTAGCCCTGCTGCCGTCGAAGTGCTTAATAATCGGAAAACGAAGGTCCGAAGCTGGTATCTGGATCTCTCCATGCTAGCTAGCTACTGGAGCGAAGACCGAGTTTACCATCACACAGCTCCCATCAATATGACCTACGCTCTGTATGAATCGCTTCGCGTGATACTCGAAGAAGGACTGGATAACTGCTTTGCCAGGCATAAACGTAATCATTTAGCTCTCAAAGCCGGGCTCAATGCGTTAGGTTTCGAATACACCGCAGACCCGAATCATCAACTTCCAATGCTCAATGCCGTCAAAATTCCCGAAGGCGTCGATGATGCTACGATTCGTAGCGGCCTGTTGAACCGCTTTGGAATCGAAATTGGTGGCGGATTAGGAGCCTTTAAGGGGCAAGTGTGGCGAATTGGGATCATGGGCCACGCTGCACGTCAAAGCAACGTATTGACGTTTCTAGCTGCTTTAGAACAGCTGCTCGCAGAAAACGGTTATGAATTTTCCGCTGGGTGCAGTATAGCGGCGGCAAATGCGGCCTTCGCACAAAACGCATAAGTCCTAGTTTATGTATCCTAATTCCTTGAGATGCTTGCAAACCCCTGCGCACTCTGATACGTTTAAAGTAAAGGATATTAGATTTTCTTATTCAAGACGTGATGGAACATGTTAGTTTTAAGCCGAAAGGTCGGCGACCGCATTCACATTGGGCCTGATGTTGCTATCACCATTGTGAAATTATCTGGCGGCACTGTGCGAATTGGAGTGGAAGCTCCTCCGCAAATGGCAATTGTGCGCGATGAACTCAAAGAAGACATCGAACGCGAAATGAATGCTGCCAGCCAACCGGCCAATCAAATTAGTAGCTAATTCGCCAAAGGTGCGCTTAGTTACAATGCAACTCTAATAGACTCGCTGAGTTATTCAACCGAGTCTTCCTCCACTTTGATCAGTGGAGTCACTTCGATGCGTGCTTCTGGACGAAGGTCGATTTCCAGAGGTTCTGTTCCGACAACCAGCGTCTTATTCTCACGGTAGAATTCCACGAGTCTTGTTAGTTTATCCGGAGCTGCCAGTTCGTCTGGAGCTTCATCGCCTGGCAGACTTCCCCACAGTATTCGAAAGCCTGGCACGTCCTTCATCAGGATATACAGGACACTCTCATTGGTTTCCGGACTTTCTGTTAACTCAAGGTTGTATAACCCCATTCCCTGCCACGGTGCCTTGGATAACATGCCTGCGATCTGAGCTGCCTTCACGAGCTTTTCGTCTCCCCAACCATCACCAACCTGGCCAGCCGGTGGTACGTAATCGTGAGTTATCCTCAAATATCCCCCCACGTCGTCGGCGCTAAATTCCCTCGGCGGTAACACGACAGCCTGATTGTCGATCGGATACAACCAGGTCCTGTTGTCCAGTTTGACGACGACCATGGCCACCGGTGTACGATATTCCAACG
This sequence comes from uncultured Pirellulaceae bacterium, assembly GCA_938082855.1. Classification (GTDB taxonomy): domain Bacteria; phylum Planctomycetota; class Planctomycetia; order Pirellulales; family Pirellulaceae; genus UBA721. The sequence continues at coordinate 11,021 of CALKCC010000072.1, forward strand.
TGATATCGACTCCGTCCGGCTTCTTAGCCACTCGCGTTACGGCAGAAATACAAGGATGCAATAGAAAGGCATCTCTCAGCTGAGAGGCAATTTTCCGATCTGTTAGATAGTGTTCTTCCAGTTTCTGGTCGGCAAACACTGTCCCTAAAACATCCCCCTTAATCCAATCAGGCTGCTCTGGAGAAAGAATAAGCATCTCTGGCTTTAGTTGGTACTGCTGCTGCTGAAGAACCTTGTCTTTATAGACATACCAACCGACCGCCATGGCGATGAAAAAGATAACAATCACAGCAAGGACTGAAATAGTCGACTTACCGCATTGCCTGTGCCGTTTGTAAATAAACATCTTGCTGCAACGTCCTCCTGACTCCCAGCAAATGATAGGTATTACCAGACTTCGACCTGACGCACTAACTCAATCCCGGCATGAGCCGCAACTTCCGCCTGCACATGGTTCAATAACGCCATCGCATTTTCGGTCGATCCACCCTGATGCAATTCCAGAAAATTCGGACAACTGTCGTTAAGACTTGCCGCCCCAATCGCGGTGCCCTTGAGACCAGCTGCCTCGATTAAACTTTCTGCTGTGACACCGCCGTGGTCCCTAAACATGCAAATCGTTCCTGCCGCTCCTCGTGGTTGTTGCCCTTTCGTCAATATCCACTGCGTTTGCGTACGTTTGGTAACCTCGACCGCATCCATTGGCCGCAATTCAAAGGTCCCTTCCAGGATTACCAATTCATTCAATGACGATTCGCGATAGGCAAACCGCAATTCATCGCCTTGTCTGACTGCCACTTCTCCATCCCGCGTAAGTACTTTCACGGATTTGGTCCATTGCCCGATATCATCATTATGGGTGCCGGCATTTGTCTTTAACGCGCCAGCCACAGTCCCGGGAATACCTGCCAGTGATTCCAAGCCACTAAGGCCCTCACGTGCCGCCGTGCTTAGCAGTTGAACCATCTTAGCGCCACCCTTGGCGGTAATCAAATTGCCTTCTGCGGTGATTTCACTAAAAGCAGCCGCTGAGAGATGGATGACCATTGCGTCCACTTCCTGTGAGGCAACCAAGATATTGGAGCCTCCTCCTAGCAGCTTCACAGCCACACCCTGCTCACGACATTGTCCAACCAGCGTCGACAATTCATCCTGAGTGGTGGGTTCTGCAAAATACTTGGCAACACCTTCAGTCCAGAGCCACCCGTACTGGGCTAGAGGCTCCTGCTCGCGAACGATATGTTCCAATCCGTTAAATTCTGCCATGGCCTGTTACTTAAAATCCCATATTTAATCAGTTACCACTCGGATAATAGGCAAACCGTGCCCCAGTGTCAACGTAAGCGACGCTCTACATCCCACTACAAAGCATTACGGTTTCCACCCATTCACGCCAGCGATACAAGTCCACGCTTTCCATTTCACCTCTGCGGATGACCGGTACATTAATCTGCTGAGAATTGTTCGGTAGCGAAGCCAACACGGAGAGTCGCCCATCTGCATCATATCGAAAGAACAAAGTCAGCTCAGTCTTGATCGGCAGGTCGGCGGGCAAACCATCCACTCGGCAAACTCCTACATCGATACAATCAAGTGGGTCTTTGCCCTCCCCTTCTAGCAGTTGCAAAATCAAAGACTTTTGATTCTCTTCATGCGTGGGAAACACCTTTTTGGCCCGCACTGGCCGGGGAGTCCCTTTCGGAACAATGACGACATTCACCTTAGAGCCTGTCTTCATATCCGTTCCCTGAATCCCCAGACCTCTTGCCGTTACCGATTCAATTTTGATAACAGGCTTTTGGCCACTATTGGTCGCCTGACGAATCGACGCATAAATAGCTGCTCCTTCTGCGACACAACCAGCGTCCATCATGGTGTACTCTGCGTTGGGTAACTCTTTTTTCACCAACTCTTGTATCATGGGCATTTTGCAACTACCACCGGCTAGCAATACGCGTCCAATCGCCTGTGGGTCGATGCCGCTTTCTTCAATGGCTCTGACAATATAGGACTGAATCTTTCGGAGCAGTCCTGCCGCGACTTCCTCTAATTTATTACGGCCTACAGACACCTTGGTGGTTTGCCCTGGCACCTGCACTTTAATTGCCACAATTTCCTTTTCGGATAACCGCTCCTTGGCCCACTGACATCCTTTCATCAGTTGCATAGCCTGACGCATGTCTTCCCGAGGGTCATACTGATAGGCACCTACTAAACCATCGCTGACCAGATCTACCAGCAACTCATCGAAATCCGCTCCGCCAAGCCTCGCATCGCCTCCGGTACTCTTAACTCGTAACGTCCCCTCATTGAACTCAACCACGGCCAAATCTAATTTACCCGCTCCCAGATCAACGACGATCGCCTTTTCGTTGAGACGCGCACCCGCATTCCCATAAAAGGACAACGCTGTTGCCAATGATTCATCGACCAAGCCGCCAATCTCCAGCCCTGCGATTTCTGCCATATGTTGCACTGTTTCGCGATGCACTTCTCCATAGAAGCCCGGAACGGCAATGGCGACTTCTTTACACTGCCCTACCACTCGCTGAGCATCACTGGCCATCTTAGCTAAGACCAATGCCCCCAGCACTTCAGGAGGATACTTTTCACCACCTAGTTCTGCGGGGAAAAACTGTCTACCGATAAACCGTTTACTCTCTAATGCAATCGATTCAACGTTCTCTATCGATCGCTGAATCGCCTTTTTCCCAACCGCTGTATTCATGGCATCGACAACCACGACGGCAGACGGAGTTTCAGCATCACCGTCATCGTCCATGATCGGCTGCAACGCGCCCTGAGTATTCATCCACGCCATCCGACTCGACGAGCTGCCAAAATCGACACCTATCGGGAAGCCCTGCACATTTTGAGCGCGACGCAATTCCGTGAGTAAACTGGAGCTTCCGTCATCATCAGAACGATTGGCAAAGGCCTCCTGCAAATCCTGACGGAACTCCCCAAGGGTGTCGTACCGATCCTCTGGCTTCTTCGCTACCAACCTTGCAAAAATGTCGTCTAACCAAATTGGTATCTCTTCATTCTGCGCGGACATCGAAGGAATATTTGAATTCGCATGCGCCATTAACGTCTGGATCATATCGCCGGAGTAAACCGACTTACCAAGCAGCATGTAATACAACGTGCATCCGAGACTATAGATATCACTGCGATGGTCCACGCTATGCGGGTCCTTCGCTTGCTCTGGGGACATATAGTTCACCGTCCCCATGATCACGCCACTCTTGGTCAGATTCTCATCCTGTTCCTGGCCATAGCGAGCTGTCCCCATATCCAGTAGCTTCACGACACCATCGACGTCAAGCATGAGGTTACTCGGTTTAATATCCCGATGCACCATTCCGCGGTCGTGGGCGGACTGCAAACCGGTAGCCGCTTGTAAAATATAGTCTACGGCTTTTTCCACGTTAAAAGGCCCATGCTCTTTAATCAGCTTGGAAAGTGGTTGCCCGTCAACGTACTCCATGACCAGGAAATGAACGCCGGAGTCTTCTCCTGCATCGAAAGCCGTCACGATATTCGGATGAAACAGCTGGGCAGCCGCCTTTACCTCCTGATGAAAACGCTCTACCGCTTCCGGGTGCTTCATCATATTGCGCGGCAATACTTTCAAAGCAACAATACGATCCATCCGTACGTGCCGCGCCTT
>CALKCC010000073.1 GCA_938082855.1 uncultured Pirellulaceae bacterium
TTGGTTCCTGGCTTGGCTATGGCCTGGGCAATATGAATGCCAACCTACCAGCCTTTGTTGCTATGAGTTCCAGAGGTACCGGGAAGCCCGGAGGACAACCACTCTATGACCGATTGTGGGGAAGTGGATTTTTACCGAGTCGGTTCCAGGGTGTTAAGTTCCGAAATCAGGGTGATCCCGTACTTGATATCAACAATCCATCGGGAGTTGATACGGAGACACGCCGAGCCATGCTCGACAGTCTGAAAGAACTCAATAGGATTCAACTGAGTGCAACCGGAAATCCGGATATCGAAACTCGCATTTCCCAGTATGAACTTGCCTATCGTATGCAGATGTCCATTCCTAAACTGTTGGACATGAGCGATGAGCCCAAGCATGTTTTAGACATGTACGGACCGGATGCACTTAAGCCTGGTACCTATGCTTACAACTGTCTGATCGCCCGACGTCTGGCGGAAAGTGGTGTTCGCTTTATTCAGCTCTTCCATCAGGGCTGGGATCATCATGGCAACCTTCCCGGCGCCATGCGTGGTCAATGCCGTGACACCGATGCTCCGTCGGCAGCCTTGATCAAAGACCTTAAACAACGGGGACTCTTCGAGGACACGATTTTGGTCTGGGGAGGTGAGTTCGGGCGAACGATTTATTCACAAGGATCCCTGACTAAAGAAAAGTATGGTCGTGATCATCACCCCAGCGTAATGTCCATCTGGTTAGCCGGCGGAGGTATCCGCGGTGGGATGACATACGGAAAATCTGATGACTATAGCGTCAACGTTGCTGAAAACGGTGTGCATGTACATGACCTGCACGCTACATTGCTGCATTTGCTAGGTATCGACCATGAGCAATTCACTTATCGATATCAGGGTCGAGACTTCCGACTCACCGACGTACATGGTGAAGTCGTGAAAGACATCCTTACATAACACCCGACGATTCTACATTCGGTTATAAATAGACTTAGAGCGACAACAGCATTTGCCCTGTCATTACCGTCGCTTTTAACACTCCTGCTACTACATAGAAAAAGACATATGAAACTCGTACGATTTATCAACGAAGCTGACGAAACGAAATATGGTGTTCAACAGGAAGACGGCAGCGTTACCTATTTGGAAGGCTGCCCATTCGATTCTCCTACAGACACTGGAGAAACAGCAACGGTTAGCAAGCTTCTTGCACCGATCGCTCCCAAGTCGATCGTATGCATCGGACTGAATTACAAGAAGCATGCTGAAGAAGGGGGTTCGGATATGCCTGAACATCCCGTGGTCTTCATGAAAATGCCCAGCACGGTTCAAAACCCAGGAGACAATATTGAAGTCCCCACTCATTTGCCCAGTACCATGGTCGATTATGAGTGTGAGTTAGCAGTCGTGATTGGCAAACGAGCCAAAAACGTCTCGAAAGAAAATGCGCTGGACTACGTGCTTGGCTATACCTGTGCCAATGACGTTAGCGCCCGGGATTGGCAAAGCAAATGGGGCGGTAGTCAATGGTGCCGTGGTAAGACTTTTGATACGTTCTGTCCACTCGGACCTGTGCTAGTCACCTCCGATGAAATCACCAATCCTAATGCACTGGGTATTAAAACCATCCTGAATGATGATGTCATGCAGGATTGGAATACGGATGATATGATCTTTGACGTGCCAACATTGATTGAATTTCTGAGTGGAAGTTCTGTTCTGGAGCCAGGCACGGTTATTCTGACGGGAACGCCACATGGAGTTGGATTTGCTCAGGATCCACCACGCTTCCTGAAGGATGGAGATACGGTGACCATCGAAATTGAAGGCATCGGTCAGTTGACCAATCCTGTCGTCGATGAAGCCTAACTTCAATCGACTTTCTAACAATCTAAATCCCATTGGTGCATAATACACCCATGGGATTTTTTTTCGCACATCGACAACTCCGCTCAATACTCATGGGCATGGCACTCTTTCTTTGCGCCACGCCCAGCTACAGCATTGACTACTTGTGGTTTACCGAAGAAGAGTGGAAAGCCGAGCTGACCCACTCCAGTCCTTATCGGGAGCGACTTGCCATCGCTCACTTTTCGGTGGACGGAGTTCTCTATGACGACCTGTTACCCATTCTTGTAGCGAAACTGAAAACCCGTGATGAACGCTATAGAAATTCGTATGAACTTTACGAGGCGATTGGCAACTATCGTAAGCGGGCTGAGCCTCACCTACCTCTGCTGGTGGACTTACTCAAGTTTGACTACCGGCAGGTGTATCTGGCATTTTCCCGAATTGGCAGAGCCAGCATCCCTCCGCTCAATGAAATGCTCGATAGTGGCAACGAGCAATGGCAACTCAATGTAATACAGACATTTGAACGCATGCAATTGTCACAAAAGAATGATCGTCTCTACCATTGGTTGAATGAAGGAACGGATCGAGTACGAGCCGCTTGTGCCAAGGCCATTTGGGAGTGTTACGAGGACCCGGCTATCGCAACAACGCTCGCTGAGTTACTCGAATCGGAGGATGCTTTTGTTAGCCGAATTGTCCCTCGTTTAGTCGGGGATATGGGCATCCAGGCTAAAGCGATTGAAGCTGAGATTTCAGACGTACTAAGTCGAAATAGTCGGATTCGGGGTAACTACTACTTAAAGAAAACGCTAGCTGAGATCCAGCGTCAGCCGACTAAACAGCCGTAGCGTTTTCCGCTTCTTGCTGAGCCTGGTCGGCCTCGGCCTGAGCCGTTCGGTGCACGACATGTTTGGGAACAGGTTTCAAGTCCCAAACGATTCCAACCAGCGATAGCAATTTCAGAATCATGTAGGTCGCATCAATCTGATACCAACGGAATCCGTTTCGTGCCGATGACTGAAAATGGTGATGATTATTGTGCCAGCCTTCTCCCATAGTGAAGAAAGCAATCAGGATGTTATTACGACTTGTATCTGTCGTTTTGTAAGGTCTGGTTCCCCACACATGCGCCAGTGAATTCACACAAAAAGTACAGTGATGTAGGAAAACGGTTCCGGCACAGAAGGAATAGGCGACTAATTGCCATCCCGTTAAGGCCCAAGTCGATGTGTCCTCAATATCGAATAAGCCATTCCAGAAATGGCCAACACAGTAACAAAAGATGAAGAAGAGCACGGGTACCAGTACGTCATGTTTGTTGATGAACACCAATTCCGGGTACTTCGTAAAGTCTTTAATTCTGTCCGACTTAAAGTTGTAATTCTCCTTGGTCATAAACCAACCCATATGGCTATAGAAGAATCCCGTTTGTTTCGGACTATGAATGTCTTTCTCTGTATCACTGTGTAAGTGATGATCTCGATGATGAGAAGCCCACCAGAGTGCTCCCCGTTGGATCGCCGCGCCACCTAATACTGCTCCGACAAACTGGAACCAACGCGAGGTCTTATAAGCACGATGTGCAAAGTATCGATGGAAGAAGCCGGTCAGTCCGAACATTCTAGGAAAGAACATTAAGATCGACATAATGACAGCCATCCAGGTGAAGTCCACGAAAAACACACTCACAGCACTTATCTGCAGGAGGTAAAACGGGATACAACGTACCCAGTCAATTTCCATTTTGGTGTCAGACTCAGGAGCCTGCGGAGATTCGGGGGAGTCAATAACTTCGGACATTGATACAAATTAGGCCTGTAGAACAGGCGGGCGGGAGGTTTGTATTGCAGAATACTGTCGGCCAAAAACGACGCGATCAACTATTCCTGTAAAACTAAAAGATAATGACAAACCTCTAAAAGATAAATCCCAACCTGCCGGCAAACAGAGCTAATTTTTCAGCCGAACGGGCTCGTTCGCGGCTATTCTCCCTAAGATATGTTGATTTATGACTAAAAATTAGAGAGCGATTTCGTGTCATTTATTCTCATGGATTGGCGAATTGGAGCTATCCATCGATTTTTTGGATCATAGGACGATGGTATAACAAAGAGACACATGACGACTTCACTGGAGAAATTCGACAAAATGACACGCTCAGTACACTCCCTGCTCTTGTTCATCCTGCTAACAGCCATGATTGGTTGTAGTTCCGAATCCAAACAAACCGGCCAGACCACCGTGACGGATGTGGACGCCAAACGTGCAGTCATTAGTATTACCAGCGACCCGTTAGCCGATCCGCAAGCCGTCAATATGGCTCTGACTTTTGCTGGATTCTGCCTCGATGAAGGATATGACGTCGCCATTTTCTTTAATGTGAAAGGTGTTACTTTACCTACCACGTCCTTCGATGAAACTTACCAATATCAACAGCATGCGCCGCTTACCGAACAACTAACGACGTTAAAAGAACGTGGTGCAGAATTGCATGTCTGCCCGGTCTGTATGAAAGATCTGGAAATCACATCAGACGATATTATCGAAGCTGCCTTTGTAACTGATAAGCCAAAGCTGTTCGGCAAGCTGGGCGGCGATACGATGGTATTTAGCTACTAACGGTTAGCTCGTCAGGTCGACCGCCAATTTCATTGCCGTCTGCATATCGACGGGATCGGCGACTCCCTGCCCTGCTATATCAAACGCTGTCCCGTGATCGACACTACAGCGGACAATCGGCAATCCAAGCGTAACGTTGACAGTATGCTCAAAGTCATAGAGCTTCATGGGCACGTGACCCTGATCATGATACATCGCGATCACCATATCGCATTTACCACGAACAGCCTGCATAAAGAGAGTGTCTGCCGGATAGGGACCGGTGATCTGAATACCTTCTGCTTGTGCCTGCTCAACGGCCGGAATGATTAGATCAATCTCTTCGGTTCCAAACATTCCGTTTTCACCGGCATGAGGATTTAAGCCGCAAATGCAAAGCCGTGGATTCTCGAATCCCAGATCAAGCATAGCCTGATTCCCGATTTGAATGGTCTCCAGAATCCGTTGCTGGTCGATTTTAGTAACCGCATCGAACAAACTACAGTGGGTTGTCACATGGATAACACAAACGGTTTCGTTCCACAGCATCATGCGACACGTTTCTAATCCACACAACTCCGTGATGTATTCGGTGTGACCGCAGAAACCCTCAATGCCAGAGGCAGCGACGGCCTCTTTACTAATTGGGCCGGTGACCATTGCCCGACTCTTACCGGCAATACAAAGCTCAGCAGCCATCTTTACGTATTGAATCGAAGCATGACCACAGGCGGCGTTAACTTCACCTACCGTAACATCCTGTTTGGCAATCAGCCCGGCGTCTAAGACGGCGACTTTGGAGTTTTCTTCCAATTCATCCAGAGACTGAATGACCTGATCGATTGTCAGATCGTATTGGCTTGCCAACTCCTGAACCTGCCAGGCCTCGCCCACAATCACCCATCGCCCTAAAGCATGAAGACTGGAATCCCGACACGCTTTGATCGTAACTTCCGGACCAACACCGGCCGGATCTCCAATCGAGATCGTATAAACAGGTAATGCCGCCATCTAGTTAGATTGTTTCTCACGAATGGGCCGCACAGATGTTAGCGGGCCAAGTTCTGTAATCACCACATTTCGGAACCAAGTGGGATTACCGTGTTCGGTCAACATGATCAATCCGTCACGGTTCATACCAAACCCTTCACGGTTCTTGAATTTACTTTCAGCCACGCGTTGTTTCCAATCGCGTGAACCAATACGCTCATCCACCATTAACTCGCCGTTGAGATAATGACGTACGCGATTTCCCCGCAGGATGATCTGACTCTGATTCCACTCTCCTCCAGGATGAAGCACTTTATTTCCTGACGGTTCCCAAATTGCATACAGGGAAGCCGTTGCATTGAGTGAGAATAAATCCGTTCCGTAGTTTTCATCATCGAGCATTTGGTATTCACAACCCAACCAGGCTTTGTCGTACTGACGTACTCGGTATTTAATGCCACTGTTACCTTTCTCGCTCAGTTTCCACTCCCAAGTCAGAGAGAAATCGCGATACTGGCGTTTGGAGAGTAGCAATCCTGAGCCCCCGCCTTCACAAAGTAACGTATTATCTTCTTCGACTTTCCAGCCCTGAGAAACAGCTTCGCCCGTTCCCGTCACCCAGTGATCAAGCGAATCAGACAGAAGCGTCGATTTTGATGCTCCTGGCTGTGCCAACAAGGTAGACGAAAGAAACACGAGAGTGGTAACACTGACTAATCGAAACATGGAATTGATCTCTATAAAACAATGGTTCAACACGTTAGAACGTTTTCAGTATACCACTGAAAAAAATTGATTACAGCCGGTCCTCGTGTGCCCATAAACCGAGAGCGGGGTTGGAGATATAGTAGAATCGTTCACCGTCTGATGTTTCATTCCAACCGTCTCGCAATGACTCAACTGGATACCGCTGAAGCATCGAATCTAAATCACCGTATTCGTAACCGACGGACTCCACTTCTTCCTGTGTTAGCTCACCCGGGCAGTAGGTTACTTTGAAACGTCCTTCTGGGGAACCATGTATCAAGTGAGCCGCAGCAGATAGATTGGCTCGGAGGTCTTCATTCTCCTCCATAAACTTCATGATTTCCGGGGTCGTACGATATCCATACATTCGGATGAGAGTATCAATTTGTGGATCTTCACCAAAGATCCCCACTTTCGGTGCCAGCACGATCAACTCGCCTTCATCAGCAATGGCCATCCGAGTTCGATAAATGGATTTGTTACCAAGCCAAGTGCTGTGAAACTCCTCGGGATCAAGATAAACCACTACTTTGTCCAAAGCTTTGTCGAGCTTCGTGAAATTGACCTGGACGGATAACTCACACGCCTTTTCAAAGCACTCGTGATCATCACCTATAAACAGGCCTCGCGTTACCAGTGACCCGTCTTCGCGAGCTCCGATGACGGTGAGTACATAAAGCAGCGGAAGATTCTGACAAAATTCATCCTGAGCATAGTTGAGAATCTTACGAAGGGGAGTATTGGCCCGCCCCATCATGCGTTCCATGCCGTAAGCAGCTCCGATAAAGTGACTCTCATTAATCCCTTCCGAGCCACCGGTTCCGACAAAGATGTTTTTGTTGTAATTGGCCATCCCAATCACTTCGTGGGGAACGACTTGTCCAATCGACAGGATCAGATCATGTCCACCTTCCCAAACCAATTTGTTTAACTGGGCGGGCCACGATTGCTGCCAGATCCCCTCGGTCACCTCAGAAACAAATTCACTGGGGACTTCGCCAATGGTCACCACATCCTCACGCCAACGATGAGGGCGAATCAAATCATGCGGTACTCCCGGGAACATCTTGTCGAGTTGCCAGGCTGGCATGGGAACGTGCGTCCCTAACGCAGGCATAATATCCGTCATTCGATCCTGAAAGTACTCATACGCCATACAGGTCAATTGGCCAGCACGGCTGTTATAACGAGTGAAGTCCGGAGGTAAAGCTAAGACGTTGGAACGATTGCCCAGTTGATCAAAGACTCCGTGCAACGCCGTTTGCATTTCAGAGTCGCTAATCTCATGGGTGGGTGAACCGGCAGAATAATAGAGTGTCATAAGATTACTTTTTGAATTGGATTAGGCCCAGTCCATCGCACCAAGCGATTCCAATGATTGCTGCAATTCCGTTCGTTGCGAGTCGGTCAAAGGTTGTAGTGGTAAGCGTACCGTTCCACAATCCACTCCGAAAAATGCCATTGCCTCTTTGGACGCTGCGGCGAAGCCAGGTTTTTGAAACGCGCGGATGATATTCACACTCAGGTTTTGAAGTTCCTGAGTCTTGGCCGTGTCACCCGATTCAACCGAGTCAGCAATGGCGTTATATAGTTTCGCAAAGTGGTTGTAAGTAGATCCGACTGCACCGCGGACGCCGTATAACCATGCTGCGGACAACATCTCATCAAAGCCAAAGAGGATGTTGTAGCGTTCTGGATCAACACGCAACAGCGATTGCAAATCCATGAGGTTTCCGTTGGTGAACTTAAGGCCGGCTAAACTGGGAAGTTCGGTCTTAGCCCGTTCCAGCAACTCAAGCATCGACAATTCCACGTGCGTCATCACTGGAATGTCATAGAAATAAAACGGTAACTCGGGAGCAGCAGAACAAATCTCCTGGAGATACGGAATCAATAAATCCATACTGGCCGGACGAAAGAAGCACGGAGCCATTGATGCGATCGCATCAGCTCCCGCTTCGAGACTCTTGGCCGCCAAGGCCTTGGCTACGGGCATGGAGTTATCACCCACGTGACAAATCAGAGACAATTCTGTCCCCTGGACAACGTC
>CALKCC010000074.1 GCA_938082855.1 uncultured Pirellulaceae bacterium
CTTCGCCAACCACACCCGCATCGTCAGCCACTCGCAATTCCTGACCATCCACGCCGGTTGCAGGTCGCGCCACCAACTGACTGTTTTCTTTGTCCCATAAAAAGAGACTGGCGCGTTCAGCACTAAGTAACCGAGTCGAGGCTTCGACTATCTCGGAAATCAACTGATCCGTTTGCTTGATCCCGTGCCACTGAGCGGCAATTTGTAAAATCGTCTCCGTTCTCAACACGCGATCGTGCAATTGCTGATGCCGATGCCACTGCACAATCCCGGTTAACAACGATTTGCCAACGGCCGTTAATGCCTCGAGTGCCAACGTTTTGTCAGTACAGTGAACCGCCACACAATATTGCTCAGGACTGTCCTGGACTTCACTCCGACAGGCAAAACAAAGCCAATCGGTGCCACCCACTATTTCATCGGAATCCAAAGCCAATTGTAGCGAGCCCTCGTCCGGAACCGCGTCACCAACACGGCCAAGTTCCAACCAGCGAATCCCGTCGGCCATTTGAATGACACATCCCTGACTCCAGGACTGCATACCAAGAACCGCTGCGACCTGCTGAGGATGATCCGCATCCGTGACTTTGAGTTGTAATAATGAATCCAACATATTGATTTGCTCCTGTTATCAATATGATACCTCGCAATTCAGGTAATGTGTTATCAAAATGATGAATCTACTCGCGGCAGGATCAACAACGAGTGGGTGGCACCGATTGATGGGACCGGCCAAGAGTGGGTGGCACTGATTCAGGAGATTTCTCAAGAGTGGGTGTCACTTATTGGGGAGAGTTTTGATAAGGTGGAGCGTGTAAGCCTGTTTTTATAGTGGAAAAGCGTTCATGATCGATTTGAAGCAAGCACCGTCTCTTGAGTCCCTAAGCCCTCTGTTGAAGAACTTCTGGGATGTCTCGGCTCAGAAAATCTCCTTGCTCGAGTCACAACGTGATCCCAGTGACGGAACTCCTGTCTTCACGATCCAGGGACAGTATGTCGCACAAGGCTGGACCGAATGGACTCAGGGCTTTCAATTCGGCTCCGCCATTATTCAATACGACGCAACCGGTGACTCCGAATTCCTCGATGTCGGAAGACAGGCGACTCTCGAGCACATGGCATCCCATGTCACCCACTTCGGTGTACATGACCATGGCTTCAACAACGTCAGTACCTATGGCGCACTACGCCGACTCATGCTTGAAGGTCGACTCCCCTTCGATCAATGGGAACTAAATTACTATGAAATGGCACTCAAAAGCAGTGCCGCAGTACAAGCCTACCGTTGGTCAGAAACGATCGATGGCGATGGTTATATTTACTCTTTCAATGGCCCCCATTCCTTATTCTGTGACACCATCCGAAGTCTCCGCAGCCTCTCGATGGGACATGCACTGGGCCATGAGCTAATGCATGAAAATGATGACCGTGTCTGCCTGCTCGACCGAATGCTACAACATGCCAAGAGTACAGCTCGCTACAGTGTTTACTACGGTGAAGGACGCGATGATTACGATCAGTGGGGACGAGTTGCCCATGAAAGTATTTTCAATGTCAACGATGGCCGATATCGTTGTCCGAGTACGCAACAGGGATACTCGCCGTTTTCAACATGGACTCGGGGGCTGGCCTGGATTATGACCGGATACCCGGAACAGCTTGAGTACCTCAACACCATCGATGATGCTGAATTGGATCTCTATGGAGGCCGTGAAGAAATCGAAGCCCTGATGCTTAAAGCCGCTCAGGCCAGCTGCGACTTCTTTATTGAAAACACACCCACCGATGGCATTCCCTATTGGGATACCGGTGCCCCCGGACTTCAGCAATTAGGAGATTATCTCCAGTCAACTTCCGATCCGTTCAATGCCTATGAACCGATCGACAGTTCGGCAGCGGCAATCGGTGCCCAAGGACTGTTACGACTCGGGCGGTATTTGACTCAGCGAGGTGGCGACGGCGAAAAGTACACACAAGCCGGCTTGGTGACAGCTCAATCATTACTCAGTGAACCCTATCTCTGTAGCGATCCGGAACATCAGGGATTGCTACTCCACAGCGTCTATCATCGACCTCGTGGATGGGACTACATGCCGGATGATTCTCGAGTCCCTCGCGGCGAAGCCTGTATGTGGGGCGATTATCATCTACGGGAACTAGCGCTCTACCTACAACGACTGGTAGACTCCGGACCGTACTACACCTTCTTTTCTGATAAAGCCTAATGCGATCATCCATCCCATCTTTTTTAATTCCCCGCCAGCTCTCGATCAGCATCCCACTGTTAGTGTTGGCTTTTCTAATTCCTTCTTTTTTGCATGCCAAAGTAGAGCGGTTTGAAATTGAAAGCAGGCAACGCTTCGCCGAGGGAAAGGAATTCGGAGAGACAGGAACTTATGACCTGTTACGAGGCAAAGTCTACTTCGCTTTAGATCCGAAGCTGCGCCAAAATAGTCAGGTCGTAGACCTTGAACTCGCTGCCACAGACAGCGACGGTCTGGTGCGGTTTTTTGCTGATCTGACCATACTTACTCCGAGCGACCCGACAAAATCCAGCGGCGCCGTCCTTTATGACGTCAACAATCGTGGCAACATGCGTTCGTTAGATTTCTTTAACAACGCCCGAGGTGGTAACAGCTTGGACACCCCGGCTCACGCCGGCAATGGCTTTCTGATGGAACATGGCTGGACGGTGATTTCCAGCGGTTGGGATGGTGAATTGCTAGCCGGCACATCCAGATTAAAACTCTATCCACCAACACTCGGACCCGATGTCAAAGGGCGGGTGCGGTACGAGTTTACATTAGGTTCTGGCAAAGAATTCGGAGGAATCACTCGAGCAGGGCATGGTTCATTCCAACACGACTATCACCATATTAGTGAGGCGACACTTACCAAACGACCTCACGCTCGCAGTCCACGGACGCTCGTTCCGCGTGATCAATGGTTTACGGAAATTACGGAAACAACAAACCCACAGGCAGGAGATCAAAAACACATTGATCTTTATCTGAGGTCTGGAGGAGAGTCTGGGCAAATCTATGAACTCATTTACATGGCGCATTCTCCTCAAATTCATGGAACCTGTTTTACCTCCGTGCGAGATCTGATCGATGCTGTAAAAACAGGACAGGGTGAGAACAACCCATTGCTCCTCGAAGGCGAGCCTTTTTTGCAAAGGGCTCACGCCTTTGGCATTTCCCAGGCGGGGCGATATCTACGGGAATTCCTGTACTCCGGTTTCAACGAGTCCGAGACGGGTGAGAAAGTCTTCGACGGTCTCATTCCTCATGTTGCCGGTGGAGGATTAGGATCTTTCAATCACCGTTTCGCTCAGCCAACCCGGTTTTCGGGGCAACGGCTCAATCATGACTATCCCGTGGATCGATTTCCCTTTGCCTATGAACGACAGAAGCATCCATTCCGAGACACTGACGACAGTGCTGATGGTCTGCTCGAGCAGGCTCGAGCAACTAAGACACTTCCCAAAATTATGCATACTCAATCCAGCTCGGAGTATTGGCATCGTGCTGGTTCCTTACCCCATACCGATCCATTGGGTACGCGAGACGCTCGAGCCCAGCGACATGTACGTTTTTACACGTTTGGAGGTACGCAACATGGTCCGGCGTCCTACCCGCCGACGAAAGGTGGAGCAGCTTATTTGAAAAACCCTGCCGACTTCCGGCCGATCATGCGTAGCCTTCTGCTCAAACTCGACGGATGGGCACAGGGTAAGAAAATGCCACCAAGCGTGATCCCAACCATTAAGTCTGGATCGTTAGTGCACTGGGAGCAACACACAGTCGGATTTCCGGAAATTCCCGGCGTCCGTTTCCCCACGGTGATTCATCAGCCCAATGATTGGTTTTATGGAGACCGCTGGGAGTCCACTCACTCCATGATCGAATTGCATCCTCCGCAAATGCGCAATGACTATCGTGTACTGGTTCCTAAAACCGATTCCGATGGAAATGAAATTGGCTGTTTACAACCGCCGGAAGTTGCGGTTCCTTTAGGGACGTATGCAAGTTGGAATTTGTATCCGGATGGGAATCCGGCTCAGCCTGATTTGGTGGGACTATCGGGGTCGTTTTTCCCGTTTGCGATCACCCAAGCCGAACGGGAGGCAAACGGTGATCCTCGTCCTTCGATTGCAGAACGCTATGCTTCCAGACTGGAGTATTTAAATGCCTTTGAGCAAGCTTGCCAGCGACTTGTCGAGCAGGGCTTCTTGTTGAAGTCAGAAGTCCCCGTTCTATTAGAGAAACACAATCAACGGTACCAATCCATTGTTGATAACAACGAGTAGACTCGAAGAAACCCGCCAAACAACGCCAGGAATCGACCACAATGAATAGCGGCTGGGTACGTACTCTCTACCTGCATCGCCAGCGTTTGCTTCTATTGACCATCGTGATTATCACGTTGTTGTCATTGCTTGGATTTCAACGATTCTCATTCGATAACGAAGCCCGGGGACTCTTTCGAACCAACGATGAAACGTTCGAGCAGTTAGAGGAGATCTTCGAACAATTTCGTCCGGATGAAAATGACTGCTTGGTGATTCTCAAACGACCAGGAGATACGTTTTTTACTCCCGCTTCGGTCGCTCGGCTGCAGCAGCTTGTCTCGACCCTGGAGGAAGACGAACTGGTGAGTCATGTAGTTTCGGTCTTCAGCCCGGAAATGCTCGTCTGTGACCCACTGCCCAGACCGCTTGTACCTCCGGCCGATACCTCCGGCGTCGATTGGTCCAACGTTGAACAGGAAGTGCTTACTCATCCAATCTCGGGTGGGAATCTGATTACAGCAGATAGTAAATCCATGATGATGGTTATCCAGCTAGGTAATCAGGATCTTTTGGTGAGCGACTATCAGCCAACCGTGGATCACTTACAACAAGTGCTCAGGCAATGGCGAGCCGACTCCGGAATCGAGGCATACCTAACTGGACTCCCGCCGGTGCGAGTCGAGATTTTTCGATCGATTAAGACGGACACCTTTAACTTAATGCTTGCCGGCGCGTGCGTTGCCGTTTGCATCGCCTTGATAGCATTTCGCCATTGGGCGTTGGCATTTAT
>CALKCC010000075.1 GCA_938082855.1 uncultured Pirellulaceae bacterium
ATTTGATGGCATACGCTGGGAGTTGTGTTACCAAAGTCGTAGCGGCCCTCCGTCACAGCCCTGGTTGGAGCCGGACGTTAATGACCTGATTAAATCAAAACAACCACAAAATGTTATCATCTGCCCGATTGGCTTTGTTTCAGATCATATGGAAATACTGTTTGACCTCGACACAGAAGCAAGGGAAACTTGCGAGTCCCTAGGGATTGGATTTCGTAGGGCGGCTAGTGTTGGTACGCATCCGTTGTTTGTCGACGCACTCGTAGATCTAATACAAGTCAGAATGGGGATCTCCGAAGACGCAGAGGTGCTTGGCGAACTTGGGCCCGCGAGTGACCAATGTCTTCCGGATTGCTGTCCCATAGGCCGGTAGGCTAAAACGCGTGCTGCTCGTTTGCGGATACAAACAATAGCCGAGCACTCACTGACTCCATTGGGATTTTGAACATTTGAGAGATGGTTTCGCGATAGGCCATCAATTGCGGTTCGTAATGCTTTACCTTCGCTGAAAGCTCTTCATTTTGTTTGCCGAGGTTATCGGTTTTGAAGTCAATGATGTCTGCTGAGACAACACTTCCGTTGAGAAATCCGAGCACGATCCGGTCAATGTAACCACGAATCAATTGGCCACCAATTACGGCTGTTACAGGCAATTCATTAAAAACACGAAGTTCCTGCGTTTGCTCGAAATTGGGAAGGCATTCATAGAAGTTCTGCGAAAGCGTAGTTGCTACACAATGGGCTTCGTCAATGGAATTGAGTAGCGTGGACATTGTGTCTGGGAAATCAACACGCTTACTATTGAGTGCTGAAAGAATCTCGGACGCAGACGATGAGCTCCACCACTCCACTTGCTCGAATGCTAGATGGACGAGAGTTCCGAAATTCAGTGCGTTTGTATTCGAAGGTCTGAATAACGCGCTGGCATGAAACAGCTCACCGCCCTCCATGCTGGAAGGTGAAGCCGTCGTATAGCTTGAATTCGCAACTATGTTGGTCCTGCCAAGTTGAGGTTCAAAGTAAGGGCGGTCGTCAACGTGCTTCTGTTTGTCTGCCATAGCCCGGTACCAATCAGGAGAACCGGCAGAATAAATGATCGTATCCGGAGTTTGGTTATACTCACCGCTGATAGCCAATTGAATCAATGCGGCAATCGAAACTGGAGGTTCTTTGGAAGGCTTCGTTGCGCTCGGGCCAATGAGATACAAAGCATGGGCTGCCCGGGTTAACGCTACATAGAGTACACACATTGCCTCTTGGGCCTGTTCAAATAGCGTTTCCTGGCATGCAGAGCGATATGGGTCTGCTAGTAGAGTTTGGATTTGCTGGCTGCGGTATGCAAAGACATTCGCGGGCAATTGGGTTTCTATGGACCGTTGTACAGCAAGATCAGGTGTGCGTGTGAGCTTGTTCTCCAGCGTAGGCAGAATCACGGCATCAAACTCAAGTCCTTTGGACTGATGGATCGTCATGACTCGGACACAAGCGTCACTTTCTTCTGCGAATCGCTCAATTTCAACTGCGGCGATGAACTGCTTAAGGCGGATGGGATCGCTTCCAGAGTATCCATCAGCAAATTCGACCAATTGCTCAACGCGAAAGTATTGAGCTTGATTCAAACTAGAACGTAGGGCGTCAGCGATATCACGCAGGTATCCGCCAAGGCCCTTCTCAATCAATAGACTCCACTCACGAGTGTAGATGGCGGAAGGCATGCTTGCTGAGATAGCATCGGGATTCAGTTTGGAAGCGAGTGGTGAGTGGTTGATTCGGAAA
Organism: uncultured Pirellulaceae bacterium; assembly: GCA_938082855.1. Lineage (GTDB taxonomy): Bacteria > Planctomycetota > Planctomycetia > Pirellulales > Pirellulaceae > UBA721. The sequence continues at coordinate 1,777 of CALKCC010000075.1, forward strand.
AGTGCTTTTGCATCGTCAGGATGCTCTAACAACTGGAGCCATGTCACGATGAGCTGGACAGGGTAAAAACGAGTTAGTGGATTACCGCCTTCCTCACTCGCCGGAATTCCTCTTTCATTCAATAGCTGGATTAGACTGCTGATTTCGTCATTCTGCCGAACGAGCACACCAATCGTCATTTCTTTGTTCTGTTGGATCAAATCCATTACTTGGGAGACGGTAGCCTCTAGTGCATTTGAGGAACGCTCTGCTTTGTTAGCTCCCGCATCTGAGTTGTGATATTGAACGTATCCCGGAATCTCCAAGGCGGATTCGTGAGCTTGAAACTCATCTGACCACTCGGCTAGGGTCGGTCCAAGATCGGCGAGCCTTGGATGGCTCGTGAGATTACCGAAAACTTCATTTACAAAATCCAATACTTCGTTGGAGGATCGCCAGCTCTTTTCCATATGGTCCGAGGTCAGGTGGTCTACCGAACTTGCGAGTGTATTGAAAATCTCGCGCCGTCCACCCCGCCATCCATAGATTGCCTGTTTTACATCACCAACACAAAAGAGTGACGATGCAAGGCCGCCTGTTTGACGAGTCACCTCTTTGACGAGATGTTCGATGGCATTCCATTGTTCCACCGATGTATCCTGAAATTCGTCAAGCAACAAGTGCCGGATCTCACAGTTAAGTCTGTAGTGCAAGTCTGCGGGGATCGATTGGATCTGGGATGCGAGCCGGGTGACATCGGAGAATTCCAGTTGATTTCGTTGGCGTTTACGTTTCCAAAACGCGGTTTCAAACCTCTCTAGCAATTCATACGTGGCAGCGGATTGATGGTGGATTTCGAGTGAGTAGTACTGCCTCAGAAAGTCAATCAGTGGTGCGTACAGCCCGACTAACGAGTCAGGGATTTCTTTGCTTGAATAGGTAGATTGTCCGGCAATGATCTTACTGCCTAGGCCATTCTTGGTGAGCCATTCAAATTCCTTGGCACGAAAGGCAGCGATGTCTTTCAAGATGGCCTTTTCAAAGTTTGAGTGAGGCTCGCGTCCCACCGCTTGCTCGAGTGCCTGCAAGGACTCCTCTAAATCGTCCTCTGTCATTGACGGTGCAAACAACTGACCATTCCATGACTCAAGAGTGCTTTGCGCGTGGATAGACCGTAGGTTTTCGACCGCCTTTTGCAAATCGAGAGTCACACTTCGTCTGCTTTGCCCCTTATTTAGAAGCATTATGAGGCGTGTCAGGTCCGTGTTCTTTCCATAACGTAATACGTCATTTATGGAATTCTGGACAGCGTCTTTATACTCGGGATTGCTGAAAATAGACCAGCCAGGCGTAAGTCCAAATTCAAATCCCAATTGAGTCGCCCAACTCGCAAAGAAGGAGTCGAGCGTACCAATGTTGAGTGCATGGAGATTTTGGGTAACAGCATTAAAGGCCTGTTCTAGCTGGGAATGCGAATCGATTCCCGCATGCGTTTGGAGTTCCGAGAATGACTCTTTGTCGATAATGGCAGCGGCCAGTCGTTCCAGAATTCTATCTCGGATTTCACCTGCCGCCTTGCGAGTGAATGTGGTCGCTAAAATGGCAGTCGGTGACTCTCCCTGACTCAAAAGATTAATGAAGCGATTCGATAAGCGGAACGTTTTTCCCGTGCCCGCCGAGGCGCGTATCAACAAGTGATTGAGCATATTCATTAGTCCTCACTCCCATGAATTTGCAGGGGTGGGGAATCTAACGAGGTCAGTCCAAGTAGATCAGCGTAATCATCGATTCGAGAATCGATGGACTCGGAAAGCGGGCCGTAGTTGCCCGAACGAATACAACGTATAGCTTCGATGGCAACATTGTCTGCCTGTTGCAAAACAGCATCATCCCATTGGGCAAAACTAACGTTGAGGTCATCCCCATCATTACTGAGAGAAATGTAGCCGAGCCGAACCGAAGAATCTCCGGTGATTTCTCGGGTTAGATGCCGGTACATGGGCAGTTGCAGGTCTTTCCAGTAAGGCGGTTTGGTAATTTGGTGCGCAGCCTTTGGGGTAGAGGCTTTGTCAGAGGTCTTGTAGTCAAAAACCGCAAATGTATTGGTGGCTTGATGGTAGTCGATACGGTCGATGCGACCATGAACTTTACATTCAGGCGATTCCGGAGAGATGATTGCCGGTTCCTGAGAGTCAAATTCCACGTGTTGAATTTGCCAACCCGCGGCACGCCATTCGGCTTGCCATTTTGCAAACACGCTAAGTCGGCGAAATACCTGTTCCAACTGCAGGCGAATGGTGGGATAGGAACTCTTGCCATAACGCCGACGGTAAGTTGCTAATGCGCGGTCTTTGAGATAGGTCTCAATCTCAACGGAGTCAATTGAATTCACACACTCGGAGGTTCCAAATTGTTGCAGTACGTCGTGGACCAGAAGTCCGAATGCTAAGGGGGAAAGTTCCATCGAGTCGTCCCCGACGGAGCGAAGCCCCAGGACATACTGGAGGTAATACCGGACTGGACACTGTAAATAAGAACGTAAGGAGGTAACGCTGTATGACTCCTGTACGTTTGGTTCTAGTTGGAACTCTATTGCGGGAATAGACGACTCTGAGCTTAACTGTTTGAGTTTGTGATTCGCGACGTTCACTCGCCCGGTACTGTAGCGGTGGATTAGCTCAGCCTGTTGCTCAAGCGTGCCATACAACAGAAGACGAGAGAGGGTCTGTGGATCGCCTGTCTGGTTTGCACGTTTGGTAAACACAAACAAGTCTCGGCTGTGTTTAAGAAGTGCGAGAGCGTATGCATCTCGAGCCAGCCTGCGTTGATTGTTATTGAGCCCTAAGGATATCCGCACTCCGTCAGGTAAAAAGGTATCGGAGTTCGATGACGACGGGACTGTCCCTTCGTTCAGGCCAAGGACCATGACGTGGCAGTGATTCGTCCATGGAGTATCAAGCCAACCTGCGACACTAATCCCCCTGACGCTATGTGGCCCAGGTGCTACGGCTTCAGATAGTTGGTCGATGAGTAGAGAGAGATACTGTGTTGAATTGCATGGCTGTCCCAGTAGTTCATAAGCCTCCTTGATCTCCGTAGCCGCCGAATTGATGGCCGAGAGTGCGGCAATGAGTTCCTGATCCGTCTCCCGATGAAGCGTCCGAGATCCGTAAACGCGGCTCAATATGTTTAGTAGTTCAGTGTGAATAACGCCAATCAGTGTGTCGTCGGCACTGATTGGGGCTAGCCACTTGGATAATTCCGCCCAGGCCTCTCCAAGATTGCCCCAGCGGTCAGGCAAACTGTCCAGGTTTCCCGTGTCTAAAGGGAGCCGGCTTTCGTGATAATCGGTTAACTCAGCGATGACACTCACTGGATTGAGGTTTGGCGTAAGTGTTTTTAAGACGACAGGATGTCGCAAGATGGCAGAAAGTGAATCGTAGCTTTGCTCGGAAATGAAATTGGAAATCAAACGAATTAGTATGCCTGGGCTCGTCGCAATCAGTTGCCGTCCTGCAGGAAGTGAAACATCAAGATCAAACTCGGCTAGTTGGCGTTGCATCGTCAACTGGTCCGATGCATCCGGGGTCGAAATCAAAAGCTCGTCCGTTGATTGTTCGGACGGTAACGTAGCGATGTGATCGGCTAGAAGGAGAGCCTGATGTTTCGGGTTGGCTGAAATGAACACGCGACTGGGATCGATCGCGGAATCGGAAGCGCTCCAGCGATCTGCTAGCAGACAGCCGACGCTGTCAAAACCGTCTCGTTTGCTGTCTGGTGCAAAAACGAGTATTGCGGTTTGATCGTTCACCGCCTGAAGGAATTGACGTTGGATATTACTTAAATCGGCGCACCCAGCAACAATGAGCTGTTTGTCGGGGGCAAGTTGAACCTCTTCCTGTTGAATCGCAACGACTCGGGCTGTTTGCAGGTCCCACACATCGTGTTGATCCAGTGTGCTGAGATAGGCATGCTGAATCGTGGAAAGCTCGATCCATCTGGCTTGTTCCAGTGCCAAACCGGATTTCGCGAGATGATTTACTACATCGCTAAAACGGATGCCGTCGCCAGATAACTCGCGATGGAGCCGAGCAACAGACTCTGCTATTTGTACCCAGGCAGAACTATTTGATAGTGGAGGTGGTAGGGGAAGGAAACTCTTCAGTTTGCCAGCAGCGGAGTTGGCTTTCAGAAGGTCCAGCCAAACCAAGTGCTGAAAACTATCCGAAGCAGCTGTTTTCGTCGCGTAGAGTGACTCAGGAAGAGTCCCGATGGTGATTATTTCTGGCGGTAGGAATGCCAGATTTTCCGCGAGGGTATGCTCGACAAGTTGTTGCTGTAGTTGTCGTACCGCGGCTGATGAAGGCAAAGCGATCAGGCACTGGGATAAATCCAGAATGGAATCCCCGGCGAAAGATTCAAGGATCCAGGTGGATAACGAATCTATCGGTGGTACATCCCAGCCCAAAAAATGTGGTTCTATTGGCACGTACGGTCCTTGGTAAAAGCATTGGCGATCTATGAGCGATCATTGTAGCAAACCCCACCGAAAAACGAGTGTTAATCTGCAAGGTGGGGGCACGACTCTTTAAGTTGCTCCAGCTTGGAGGCGTATTTTGCGGTGCCTGAAAAACAAAATGATCGACCTGTTTCAGAGTTGATTTCAATGGTAAGACGAATGTGCTCGCGTGGTAGGCAACTTTCAAACTTCTCAGCCCACTCAATAAAGGTGTATCCTTCGGAAAGGTACATCTCGTCGACACCGAGTTCAAGGAATTCGTCTTCATCCTTGATGCGATAGGCATCTAAGTGGAATACATTTTTGGATAAAGGGTATTGATTGCAGATGACGAATGTTGGGCTGGTTACTGCAGTCGCCGTGCCACCGAGCGCTACGGCGACGCCCTGCACGAACCGCGTTTTACCTGCCCCTAAAGTGCCTGTAAGGGCAACGGTGGTTGAATTCGGTATGCAATCTACGAAACGACGAGCGATTAAATCAGTATCAGCTTCAGAGGTTGCTTGGAGCGTAATTGTTGGAGAGTTAGTGTTCATATCCATGTAGTGAAAGCTTGGTAATGTTGGGAGTAGAGTCTTTTAAGGAGATCCCCTCGTCTTGCTGAATCACTCCGATTTTATAAATATCGTGGTGATTGTTTGACGTCAAGTCAGCCGGAGTGAATTGCGGCGACGCGGTGAATAATAATTCGAAATCCTCGCCGTCGTATAAGGCTCGTGGCAAGGCGTCGGAGTCTTCTTTGATTTCTGAGCGAAGTGGAATGGAATCGGCAAATAGAAGGGCTCCCTGCTTCGCATTGAGCATCGAATGTAAGTCGATTACTAATCCGTCTGTAATGTCAGTCATGGCATGGACAGACGGATGTAACGATAGTTCGAGGCCTGTTTCGATTCGAGGAGTGAACTGTAAGTGATGTCCGAGAATACTACCACCCAACGGACCCGTGACATATATGTCGTCACCAACTAAAGCTGTATTCCGATATTTGAGTGCGTCGGGTGTTTGGTGGCCCATGATCGTCACGGAAATAGTAAGCGGTCCGTCGTGTCGATTGAAATCTCCACCAATGATTTCGGTGTTGAACTCGGAAGCCAGTTGCAATAGTCCTTCATATAACTCCTGCACCTGTATCAAATTCCAGCCCATCGGAATGATAAGAGAAACCACGGCATAGCCGGGAGTTGCCCCCATAGCGGCGATGTCGCTAAGGTTTACGGCTAAAGCCTTGCGGCCGATCATGTGAGGACTGTGCTTGGATACATCGAAATGCACCAGGTCAACGATGACGTCAGTACTGACTACATGGGAAGAGTCGGGCGGGTTGTGGATGACTGCGCAATCGTCCCCAATCCCTGCTACGACTTCCGATTGGTGCGCAAGTCGGGTTTTAAGCCATGCTAAGAATTGTTGTTCCATAGAGTGGATTGCCATAAACGTGAGGTTAGTCTTGCACACTATCCTAACGCTGAATCATGACTTGGTAAAAGCCAGTTGCTATTCCTTGAAGAACTCGCCGAAAAAGAACTCCGTGTCACGGTAGATATAGAATGTGACAGGTTTGCGGCTGGCAACGACTTCACTATTGAGAATGTATTCGAGGTTGTCCAGGCTGAGAGTTTCCCATTTATGAATGGCTAGTAGGACATCGCCTGGACGGATGCCCTGAGAGCTCGCAGGACCCTCATTTCGAACCTGCATGACTTTCAAGCCACCTTCGTATTTGTTTTTGCCTGGCAAGGTCCGAAAAGACACAGGTGAAACTCGAATTCCCAATTCATTCCACGCTCTGTTGCTGGCCAAAGCGGTTTGTGGCAACGAGGTCTCGATACCGAATTTAACCGTCTGTTGCTCGCTGTCCCGATTTAACGACACTTCCGTTGTCACAAATCCGGATTCCATTAAGTTGAGATAGAATTCGGCAGCCCACTGCAGTTCGGCATCGCCAATGGATAGCAATACGTCATCTTCCTGGATACCAGCGGTGTCGCCTAAACTATCTGGTTCAATATTTGTGACAATGACGCGAGGACGACGGTTGACTATATCGGTTGTTAATTGAATGCCGGTCGACATGCGTTGCTCTACAGCCTGACGCAGAATTCGATTGGTGACTTCCATCGCCCGATCCATGGGAATGGCGAATCCAATGGCTTGAGCCCCCACTCTGACAGCCACGTTGATGCCAATCGCATCTCCCTGAATATTGATGAGTGGACCGCCGGAATTTCCAGGATTGATGCTTGCGTCTGTTTGAATCAGATCCTGATATACCTGCTGCTCAGTCACCTGCACTTGGCGGTTCAGGCAACTGACAATTCCCTTGGTAATCGTATCCTCATAACCATAAGCATTTCCAATTGCGATAACTGTTTCACCAAGCATAAGGTCGGAGGAAGTTGCTACAGAAATCGTAGGGAAATCTGTGTCGCCTTCGATCTTGATGACTGCTAAATCTGTTTCAGCATCTACCGCAATGATTTGTGCTGCGTAATCTTTGACTTCGAATAGTGAGGAGCGACTCAAACGCACTTGGATACGGTCGATACCCGCGATGACGTGGTGATTTGTGAGGATGTAACCTCTTTTGTCGATAATCAACCCAGTTCCCATTCCGTTGACCTCTGGGTCATTACCGGTCAGTAGTTGCTGAGGTGGATTCGCAGGCTTGCGGCCACTGATATTGACAACGGCTGGGGCGGCTTTGGCTACTGCTTTGACGACCGGTGTCGTACGTACATCAATTTCAACCCGGTCCTGACTGTAGCCAAAGCTACAGGCAAAAAAGGCCGTCAAAAGAGCAATCAGATTAGCAGAACGAAGCCGAAACAATGAGATGCACTACCAGTTATTAAGCTGCAGAATCGTTAATAACTGTATTTTCGGCACAATCGACATGCCGGTTCAGCAGATTGTAGCTGGTCGTTAAACTGGCTGCGTGCTACCCAGAATCCCCATCTTTACTTTCAGTGCGAATGACTAGCCGAAGGAATTGAAACGCTAAAAATAGAAGTAGAGGGTAAACAGGCCAGAGGCGAATCCACGTTGACTTAGGGGTGTCAATAATAGGGGTTTCAGCTTCAAGCGCTGTGATATGGCCGTCTCTGGTCTCAGGCATTTGAGCGATGTCGAAAACGGCAAAGATCGCGATCACGAACAGGACCAGTAAGAGGATGAAGCATCCGGCTGTTGACATGACTCCCTTGAAAGAATCGCCTTCAGTCGGGTTACCATCAAAGATTTCAATCCTGCGACCTTTCTTAAGCGAAAGACTGATGAGCTCGGACGCTTCCCTCACCGATGCATATTGTACCCAGGAAGCGGAGGAGTCGGCCTGGATAAGTCTTTCTAGTTGGTCGCCAAGGTGTTGTTGCTCAAACTCGGTGTGGTCAAAAGTATCGCTCTGCGTATTCTGAACAAATTGAGTGGTACTCGAAGGCAGGTCTGCTCTTCCCCAATTGAGAATTGCTCCATTTTCGAATTCGATATTCACGGTGACATTTTGAATGTCGTTATCTAGTCGTCCCCCCATGGCGAAGACGTAGTGCGGAGAACCCAACGCAGATCGGAGAAATAGTAAATCATGGGTTAGGTGGTGATAGATTGCATTGATACCAGAATCGGCAATTGATGCATGTCCATGAAGCGTTGTTGGTGTGAAGTCCGTTTGG
>CALKCC010000076.1 GCA_938082855.1 uncultured Pirellulaceae bacterium
TCACGCATGCCACGGATTGCCCGACTATTGATAAGAAGCAGCAAGGAGATATTAAGCTGGGCGGAGGCCCGGCAGTTTATCGCGGTCCGAACTGTAATCCTTTGGTGGTCGAAAAACTGCGTGATGTTGCCGCTCAGGATCAAATTCCCTATCAACTTGCAGCTATTGGGCGTGGAGCATCGAATGATGCGAACGTGTTGCAGTTAAATCGTAGCGGAGTTGCGACAGGGTTAGTGACGATCCCGAACCGATATATGCATAGTGCCGTGGAGACGATTTCTTTGGATGATATCGATCATGCCGCGTCGCTGCTGGCCGGCTTCGCAGCGGGTTATTCTGCAGAGGATGATTTTACTCCTCGAGTGAGTTAGAGTTCGACAAGACGGCCCTTGGGCTATTTTTCACCTTCCTTCATTATTTAGAAAGGAAGATGCAGGGCTTTGGTTGTCATGCTTTCTATAGCTTCTTCTATCCTTCCCGCTACTCATTACCACTAAATGAATAGCAGGGATTTGGGATTCACTTGTGTGCAAAGCTCGGGCTGACATGGTTTCTCTGTCAAACTGACACATCTAAAAGAGCTGTTGCCATTGCGCTGCCATATTGGCACTTGGGTTTGGGAGCTGTTGATTTGAGCATTCTCAGGTGGTGACGAGGCAATTCGGCAACTTTGGTTTGTGAAATGCCCTAAAGTAAGTGAAAAGGGGCGAATAATAAGCATCTGTGTGCTTGTCTCGGAGCTGTTTCTGGCATATTTTGGATACTTTGGCACGCATGTTGCGTTGTCCACTGTATCACTCGTTAATTCAGAAGCTGGCAAATGTTGGCTGAGAGTTGGCGAACTGATGAAACAGATTATCGGAAATACGAAGTGTATTACCGTTGAAATTAAATTAAACGCTTTTGGAACACTCTTTGAAGGAGAATCCGGACGTGGCAAAACAAATGGTATTTGACGACAAGGCTCGACAGTCATTGTTGTCTGGTGTTGCCAAGCTGGCTCGTGCTGTTCGCAGTACACTTGGACCTCGCGGTCGTAACGCTGTCCTGGATAAAGGATGGGGTTCACCTAAAGTCACAAAGGACGGTGTAACCGTTGCTGAAGACATCGAATTAGATAATGTCTTCGAAAACCTTGGTGCTCAGTTGGTGAAAGAAGCCGCCAGTAAAACAAATGAAGTTGCAGGTGATGGAACGACGACAGCGACCGTACTGTCAGAAGCGATCTTCCGCGAAGGCTTGAAGATGATTGCAGCCGGCGCTGACCCAATGGCACTTGGTCGCGGGATCAGTCAGGCTGTGGACGCTGTTTGCGAGAAAATCGGCAAGCAGGCGATCGCCATCGACTCCAAGAACAAAAAAGAAATTCAGCAAGTTGCAACCATCGCTGGTAATAACGACAGCACGATTGGTAACGTTTTGGCTGACGCCTTTATTAAAGTCGGCAAAGATGGCGTCATCACCGTGGAAGAAGGTCGTGGAAGCGAAACAACGGTTGAAGTAGTCGAAGGGATGCAGTTTGATCGTGGCTTCCTCTCGCCACACTTCGTCACCAACGAAACGGAAGTGACCGTTGAATTGGAAAACTGCCTGATTTTGTTGTTTGAAGAAAAGATCTCTTCGAACAAGAAATTGATTCCATTACTGGAAGCTGTCAGTCAGTCCAAGAAGCCATTGTTGATTATTGCCGAAGACATCGAAGGCGAAGCTTTGGCGACGCTTGTTGTGAACAAGATGCGAGGCATCCTGAATGTCTGTGCTGTGAAGGCCCCTGGTTACGGTGATCGCCGAAAAGCGATTCTTGGTGACATTGCTGTTCTGACCAATGCGACTCCGATCTTTAAGGATCTGGGAATCGAGTTGGAAAGTGTCAAACTATCTGATTTGGGTTCGGCCAAGAAAATCCGTATCACTTCTGAAAGTACAGTCATGGTTGGCGGTGCTGGCAGTAAGGAAGATATTGAAGGTCGAGCGGACCAGATTCGAAACGAGATCGAAGTCACCGATAGTGAGTACGACCGTGAGAAACTGCAGGAGCGTTTGGCGAAACTTGCAGGTGGTGTTGCACAGATTAACTGTGGAGCCACGACCGAAACTGAAATGAAGGAACGAAAAGCACTTTTGGAGGATGCTCGTGCTGCGACGCAAGCTGCTCTGGAAGAAGGAATTGTTCCTGGTGGTGGAGTAGCCTTGATTCGGGCAGACAAAGCAATCAGTTCACTTGGTTTAGAAGGTGACGAAGCTTTGGGTGCTCAGATTATTCAGAATATTCTGGATTATCCATTGCGAGCGATCGCGAAGAATGCAGGACTGGACGGTGCTGTCATTGTTAATCGTGTTCGTAAGCTCAAGGGTAAAGCAGACGGCTACAACGCTGATAAAGATAAATATGGTGACATGGTGGAAATGGGCATTATCGAACCGGCAAAAGTCGTTCGTACCGCTCTTCAGAATTCCTCCAGTGTTGCTTCGCTATTGCTAACTACCGAATGCCTGGTGACTGAAATTCCAGTCGAAGAAGATGATGATGACCATCATGATCATCATGACCATGGTATGGGTGGCGGAATGCCCGGAATGGGCGGTATGCCCGGCATGGGTGGCATGGGCGGAATGGGCGGCATGCCCGGCATGATGTAATTTGCCTCGGGATTTTACGTCTAACTTAGATTTCAAAACAAAGAATAAATGAAGGAATAAATGATCATGGCAAAGATCAAGATTCGTCCACTGGATGATCGCGTAGTAATTCGCCCTGCTGAAAGTGAAGAAATCACCGCTGGTGGTATCGTGTTGCCGGATTCGGCAAAGGAAAAGCCTCAGCGTGGTACAGTAGTCGCCGTGGGTAGCGGTCGGTTGCTGGAAAGTGGTGACCGAGCCGGACTATCACTCGAAGTGGGTGACGTAGTGATCTACGGTAAGTTCGGTGGTACCGATATTGAAGTAAATGGCGAGGACGTCAAGATTCTGCGAGAAGTAGAAATTCTGGCGAAAGTACTCGACTAACAACCAAGGTGCTTGAACCTCGGTTTGTTCATATTTAATTATTCAACTCCAGGAGTTTGAATTGTGGCTAAACAGCTTTTGTTTGAAGATAACGCTCGTTCACGTCTGTTGCGTGGTGTCAGTAAACTAGCCGATGCAGTTGCTGTCACGATGGGTCCAACAGGACGTAATGTGATTATTGATAAATCCTTTGGCGGACCTACCGTGACCAAAGACGGTGTTACCGTCGCCAAAGAAATCGAACTGGAAGATCGGTTTGAGAATATGGGTGCCCGCCTCGTGGTGGAAGTTGCTCAAAAGACCTCGGACCTTGCCGGAGATGGAACGACGACAGCGACCGTGCTGGCACGTTCGATCTATCGCGAAGGATTGAGGAACATCGTCGCAGGTAGTAACCCGATGTCCGTCCGTCGCGGAATTGAAAAGGCCGTTACCGCCGCCGAAAGTAAACTGCTTTCGATTGCTAAGCCGGTTTCCAGCAAAGAAGAAGTCGCTCAGGTTGGTGCCATCAGTGCTAACAATGACGATGAAATCGGAAACCTGTTGGCTGACGCGTTGGAACGTGTTGGTAAAGATGGTGTCATTACTGTCGAAGAAGGTAAAACGACCGAAACAACTGTCGATTTCGTTGACGGGATGCAGTTTGACAAAGGTTACGTTTCACCTTATTTCATCAACCGTCCAGCCGAAATGGACTGTGTGATGGAAGACGCATACATTCTGATTCACGAAAAGAAGATCAGCAATTTGCAGTCTTTGGTTCCTGTGCTTGAAAAAGTCGGTAACACAGGCAAGCCATTGATGATTATTGCAGAGGACGTGGATGCAGAAGCGTTAACCCTGCTGGTTGTTAACAAACTTCGCGGTGTACTCAATGTCTGTGCTGTGAAAGCACCTGGCTTTGGCGACCGACGTAAGAACATGCTGGGTGACATTGCAGTTCTGACTGGTGGGACCCTGATCAGTGAAGATCTTGGTATTCAACTGGAAAACGTCACTCTGGAACAACTCGGTCAGGCTCGTAAAGTTTCTGCCGATAAAGGTTCGACAACGATTGTTGAAGGACTTGGAAGTCGTAAAGAAATTGACGCTCGTGTTGATCAAATCAATAACCAGATGGATCAGACCGAAAGTGAATACGACAAAGAGAAATTCCAGGAACGTCTGGCGAAGCTGTCAGGTGGCGTGGCTGTGATTTCTGTTGGTGCTGAAACCGAAGCGGATATGAAGCAAAAGAAAGCTCGTATTGAAGACGCTTTACATGCGACCCGTGCTGCTGTGGAAGAAGGAATTCTCCCCGGTGGTGGTGTTGCTTTAGTGCGTTGTACCGAAGCTGTTCAGGATGCTCGATCCTCGGCGAAAGGCGATGAAAAGATCGGAGTCGACATCATTCTTGGTGCTTTAGAAGCACCTCTTCGTCAGATCGCTGACAATGGTGGTATCGATGGAAGTGTCGTCGCGGATAATGTTCGTGAGCATCGCTCGATCGCTTATGGATATAACGCCAATACTGGCGAGTACGGTGACATGTTCAAAGCAGGTGTTGTTGATCCTGTGAAAGTGGTTCGTACAGCTCTGGCTAACGCCGGAAGTATCTCGGGCCTGATGCTCACAACCGAAGCTCTGGTTACCAACTATGACAAGGAAGACAAAGAACGAGGAAATATTGAAGGCAGTGTGAACTAACGCCCTTCAACAGGCTCCTCGGACTTATTCCGGACTCTGTAAAAAAGATAAGCCGCCTCCCGGAAGGGGGCGGCTTTTTTCATAATCAACCCAGCGGCGAATAATGGCTGAAAAAAGAGATTATTACGAAGTGCTCGGTGTATCGCGCGATGCCTCGAAAGGGGTGATCGGGTCGGCCTACCGTAAGCTTGCCATTAAGTATCATCCAGACAGCAATCCGGATGACGAGCAGGCCGTGGAGAAATTTAAAGAAGCCGCTGAAGCCTATGAAGTGCTCAGTGATGAAGAGAAACGCGCCAAATACGATCAATACGGTCACGCTGGCTTAGGCGGCGGGGGTGGTCCACAGTTTTCAAGCGTGGAAGACATCTTTGAAGCTTTTGGTGGAATGTTCGGTGGCGGCGGCGGAGGAGGAATCTTCGACAGCCTGTTTGGTGGAGGTTCACGACGGCAGGAACGGAGTCGGCGGGGAGCTGATATTCGATGCGATGTTGTGTTGGACCTCGAGGAAGCTGCCGCCGGTTGTAGTAAAGAAGTACAGGTTTCTCGAAACGCACTTTGTAACAGTTGTGATGGGAGTGGTGCGGCGCCCGGGGCTGTACGTGAATCCTGTGCACGTTGTGGTGGCCGTGGACAGGTTGTCCAGTCGGCTGGGATATTACGAGTGCAAACCACATGCCCAGCATGCCAGGGAAGTGGAAGCACGGTGGCCAACCCCTGTACCGATTGCCGTGGTGATGGCGTGGTACCGGAGCAAACAGAAATCAAAGTCAATATTCCTGCCGGAGTGGATGATGGTACGCGGGTACGGATTTCCGGTCAGGGCGAAGTCAGTCCGCAAGGCGGAGCGACAGGAGATTGCTACTGTTTTATTCGAGTCCGTGAGCACAAGGTATTTGAACGTCACGATGATCATTTGATTGTACGAGTGCCGTTAACCTACGCTCAGTTTGTATTGGGAGCTGAAGTCGATGTTCCCACACTCGAGGGAATGAAGAGTGTTACCATTCCGTCCGGTACGCAGTCTGGCGAAATATTCCGTGTCCGAGGCGCAGGTGTGTCCAATGTTCACACGGGACGAAAAGGTGACTTGCTGGTGGAAACGAAAGTGGAAATCCCATCACGGATTAGCTCGGAACAGGAAGAACTATTAAGAAAACTAGCTGAATTGGAGGAGACAGAAGTCGCTCCGGAACGAAAGAGCTGGTTGGATTCGATCAAAGACTTTTTTAGCGGAACGGAAGAGGAAGGGTAGCAGGAGGATCTGACGAATGACTGAAGAGAATGAAAATCTGGATGAAGTTCTGCAGGATGAATCCCAGTTGGAAGAGTTGCTGGAAGAAGCCACTGCTGATTCGCAAACTTCCGATGAACCAGCCAACGGTGATGAACAAGAGGTAGTGGACGAACTCACACCTGAGCAACAGATCGCTGAATTGCAGGATAAAAATGTGCGTTTGCTGGCCGAAATGGATAACGTCCGTAAACGGGCGATGCGAGATGCTTCAGAAAGTCGCAAGTATGCCGCCATGCCGTTAATCACTGACCTGTTGTCGATGACAGATAATTTACAGCGAGCTTTAGACGCTGCCGATACGGCGGATTCTGTTGAATCACTCAAAAGCGGAGTCGATATGGTTTTGCAGGGAATTGTACAGATCTTTCAGAAGTACAGCTGTCAGCCCATTCCGACCGAAGTTGGGCAGGCATTTGATATGAATCTACACGAAGCGGTTGGAATGCAGCCTAGTGAAGAGCATGCGGCCAATTCGATCATGATGGTTGCCAGTCAGGGATATCAATTGCATGACCGAGTGCTGCGGCCAAGTCAGGTGATTGTATCCAGCGGCTCCCCTCAGAGTGACGGCGATTCGAATAATGCCGAGTCTGCTGACGAGCCGATCGACGCGGATGAGCCAGCCACTGAAGAATAAGCCGGAAGGAATAAACCAGATGCCAACTTATGATTATGAATGTGATCACTGTGGACACATGTTTGAGTTGTTTCAGGGGATAAACGAACCTCACAAGAAAAAGTGCCCGGAATGCAAGAAAATGAAACTGCGTCGCCTGTTTGGTACAGGAGCAGCTTTGTTGTTTAAGGGATCTGGTTTTTACGAGACGGACTATCGAAGCGATTCCTATAAAGCGGATGCTAAAAAAGCTAAGCAATCCGAATCCGCATCAAAGAAGAAAAGCTCGGATTCAAAAAAGAAACCTGCAGCGAAGAAGGATGCCTCTAAAGGAAGTGGCGGCAGTAGTTAGGACACCGCCGGGGTTACTTGCAGGGACTTCGGAGTTCTCTGCAGTCCTGGTTGTTTTTATTTGAGCGTGGTCGATACAATACGCTCTTAGCTTGAAGTTGAATTTAGCATTGGAATGAATCTGTTATGGCGATGCTGGCTTGCCCAACCTGCATGAAAAAATTCGATACGACGGTAGCCGAAGCGATGCCGTTTTGTTCAAGTCGTTGTCGTCAGGTTGACTTAGGCAGGTGGTTTAATGAAGAATATGGCCTGCCATTTGAACCAACCGAGGAAGAACCGCTGCTAGAGGATAGTAGCGAACTCTGAATCAACACAAAGGAATGAAGCTGTTATGGCTGATCATTACGACACAGTCAAAGGAGTTGACTGGCGCGAAGTTTTGCCCTGGACAACGTTGACACGTGCATTTTCAGTTGCTGTGAGTATCCCTGTACTTTTGCTGGCGGCGATTGGTACAGGCTTGACCGTGTCGGGATGGCAATTGGCAGATAGCTTGTTGATTCCCGAGTCTCCCGCTGTGGCATTAGCTGGAGCGATATCAGAAGAGCCTGGGGAGCCCGGGGATCCTGAAGATGCGTCTCAAGAGGGCGAGGAGTTTACTCGGAGTGAATCACTGGAAACGGCTGTGGAAGATCCGGCAGAAAGTGCCGGGGAAATGGCTCCTGGTGAATATGTTGATGCAGATAATCCGGCCTTGATGGCTGCCGTCATCGTGCCGGCCAAGCCGAAGGAATCAGATTCACTGTTTGAACAGTTGCTTCAGGGCGAAGCTTTAGCGCTCATCGGCCAACTGCATGACACTCTCTTTGGGGGCCAGCGTCAACTTGATGCCAAGACCGGATACGCCCTCTGTATTGTAGACTTCGCATGGCTCTTAATCGTGTGGGGGTTTTTCGGAGCCACGATTACCAGAATTGCCGTCATAAGAATCGGCCGAGGTGAGAGGATTGGCCTTAAAGAAGCCATGGCCGATGTTCGTAAAAAATACGTTTCCTATGTGATGTCTCCACTGTTTGTGTTGGTTTCCTGTTTTGTACTCTCGTTGCCGATTGTCCTCATTAGCCTGCTGTTGAATTTCGATATTGGAGTCATACTGGCGTCCATCTTATGGATAGTCGTTTTGGTTGCTGGTATTGGAGTGACCGTGCTGTTAACCGGATTCTTCTTTGGTTGGCCTTTGATGTGGCCGACGATTAGCGCGGAAGAAGCTGGAGACGTCTATGAAGCGACTAGTCGTACATTTGCTTATACGTTTCAGGCTCCGTTGCAGTACTTGTTTTATACTTTGGTCAGTATTGCTATTTGGGTTCCATCAGTCATGCTTGTCCAGAATTTCACAGCCGTTGCTGAGCAAGTTGTTTTTTCAGGCATGAGCATCGCCTCTGAGGAAGCTTCCATCCTTCAGGATTACATTACCGGTGAAGCGACTCTGGATAACCAAAGTGGCAGCTTTCAGGTTGGTGCAAATATTATGTACGGTTTGCATTGGTTCGGGCATCTAATGGCAGATGCCTTTTGTGTTGGCTTCTTTTTTGCAAGCTTCTCAGGGGTCTATTTATTGCTACGTCGTTTTGTGGATCACACCCCCTTAGACGAAGTGTTTGTGATCGATGATAAGACGAAGTACGGCCTTGATGACTTGATCAAGGAATCAAGTGACCAGCCTACTGAAACGGCTTCCTGAATTTGAGACACCAGAGATTACTATGAATTGTCTATTTCTCTCGAGTGATTTGATGTTTGGCCCTCGTGTGGCTCATGCTGCATCGCTTCATGGAAGTCATGTGAAAACAGTGCTGTCACCAGGGAAGCTGGAGGATGAATTAGGGGAAGGCCAGTATGACTTAGTCATCCTGGATTTGTCATGCTCGTTATTTGATCCGGCTGGTGTGGTCAATA
>CALKCC010000077.1 GCA_938082855.1 uncultured Pirellulaceae bacterium
TATTTGATTCAGAAGGCAATGTACTTCGACCTGATCTCGGGGCAGGTGATCCAGTGGATTCATTCGTGCTGGAAATCCAGGAAGCGATTACGGCGATAGAATCACAAACTCCCTCCTCTCTGCTCGGTGGCGAGTTGGCTAGAGATGCCATCACGTTGTGTTATAAGCAAGCGGAATCAGCTCGGATCAATGCTCGAGTTGAACTGTAAATGTGGATTTGCCTCCGCGAATCCCCCTAAAAGAAGGGGGAATCTGTGCGGGTACTCCCCCTGTTTAACATGCACCGAAGTTTTGTTTGAATTTTTGACCCCATGTGTCGTTTATAATAATAGGGTCATTGTTTGAGATCACTTTACTGCTCTCAAAATCAGGAACTGTCTACAGAAGGATACGGTGAGATGCTTAAAATCTTTAAGAATCAGTCGAGCAAGTTTTGTGACGGAGTGAATCGCCGAGATTTTCTTCAGATTGGTGGCGGAGGATTGGGGGCCTTGAGCCTACCTTCATTACTACGAGCAGAATCCAATGCCGGAGTTTCGAGCAGTAATAAAGCAGTGATCCACTTGCATTTGAATGGCGGTCCGTCTCATCAGGACATGTTTGACCTCAAGCCAGATGCTCCGACAGAATTCCGAGGCGAGTTTAATCCAATCCATACCAACGTACCTGGAATGGATATCTGTGAGCATATGCCGCAACTCTCCACGATGGCTGATAAATTCGCAGTGATCCGATCCTTGGTTGGCATGCAGAATTCTCATAGTCACTTTCATACCTCCACCGGTTATGACAAACGGAACTTGAGCAATGTTGGTGGTCGTCCTTACTTTGGAAGTGTGATCGCTCGATTGCAGGGAACAACTGAATCAGGAGCTCCTCCATATATTTCTTATATGGGAGGGGAGCCAGGTTACCTAGGGCCTGTGTATCGCCCTTATAAACCAAGTGGTACTGATTTGAAATTACGAAGTATCACCGAAGAACGATTAACCGACCGTCGAAAGCTTTTGGGGGCGCTCGATCAGATTCGACGGGACATTGATTCGTCCGGCCAAATCGAAGCATTAGATAGTTACACTCAACAAGCTGCGGAATTGGTGACTTCAGGCTCAGTGGCCGATGCACTCGATTTGAAACTCGAAGATCCTGATACGGTCAAACGCTATGGCAGCAAATACAACAACCTACTGATCGCTCGCCGGTTGGTGGAAGCTGGAACGCGTGTTGTCACGATTCAGTCTAGTGGCTGGGACACTCACAGTAATAACTTCAAATCTCTGAAGACTCGTCTTTCCGAATTAGACATGGGTGTCAGTGCCTTGCTTACCGATTTAAGTGAGCGAGGACTGGATCAGGATGTGACACTTATTGTTTGGGGTGAATTTGGTCGTACACCACGAGTAAACAGCAAAGCCGGTCGTGACCACTGGCCTCGATTAGCCATGGCATTTCTCGCCGGTGGCGGAATGCGTTTAGGGCAAGCGGTTGGAACGTCCAGCAAAAATGCAGAGTACGCGAAAGATCGTCCGGTTCACTTCCAGGAGGTCATCGCCACGCTTTATCACAATATGGGAATTAATTGTGAGACAGCGCAGCTGATTGACCCCAACGGGCGACCTCAATATCTGCTCGATCACCGTCAGCCAATTGCCGAGTTAGTTTAGTGATTCACTAGAACTCAGCTTTGCCATTCAGAAAAAAAGACCCCACTGGAGCGTATTCAGTGGGGTTTTGTCTTGCGCGAGGCAAAGCAAATCGAGGGTCATTGAAATTGCCTGATCGTTACAGCCGTCAAAAATGGACTGGGTGGTATTCTGAAGACTGGTCGTGACGGTTCTTCCGTTTATATTCCGCTGCTTTTTATATTGAAAAAAGGCCTTCTCCCCCAGGCGTCCTATGCTTAGGGCAGTGCTGAGTTCTCTATGGCTCAGCGTTGCGAACTCCCATCAAGCATTGGATGAACTGTATGAAGCCTAGCGGACTGAATGGTCGTATGCGTCGTCGTGAAACGACAGCTACCATTCTATTGCATGCGGCCGTTCTGGCTTTATGTCTTCATTGGGCTATTCCAGCCCTCGCTCAGTCGATTGAGCCCTCGCTCACCAATACTGCCTCGCTCGTCGAAGTGGTAAGCGAAGGAGCCGAGCTTGAGTCTCAGGGGAATTGGCGAGCCGCGGTAAAACTATATGAAGCCACTCTGAAATCACATCCCGAAACCACCGAGGTCACCAAGCAACTCAAGCAGCGAGTTGAGCTGTGTAAAGCTCAACTGGACATCGATCGGCGATACAACGATTCAAGCTATAAGCGTTCGGTTCATCAGCTGGACTTAAATTCCAGCAAAGCTGTTTACCGAGAAGTGCTTTCCAAAATTGACACTTACTTCTACACAACGCCGAATTGGAAACGTCTTGTTAAGAATGGCGTCTGGCAATTGCAGCTCGCCTTAAGCAACACACAATTCCAGGCATTTTATAAACTCACTGATGATGCTCAACGTGACGCCGCATTTAAGCAACGCATTGATCAGTGGTTGCAAAGGCGAGAAATTCGAAATTATCACGACGTGCTATTTGCTGCCGAATACATTAGTCGCCAAACTCAGCAGTCGTATGGGATCCCCCCACAAACCACTGTTTTGGAAATGATGGCAGGTTCGATCAGCTTGCTTGACCGTTACTCGTCTTATCTAACGGGCTCAGAATTAGATGATATGTTCTCTCAGATCAACGGTAACTTTGTAGGTTTGGGAGTAGAGCTGCGAATTCTGGATAAGTGTCTTTTGATTGATCGAGTCATTCAAGGCGGCCCGGCAAATCAGGCTGGTATTCAAAAGGGCGACCGGATCATCGAAGTCGATCGTAAGATCATCCCCCAAATCGCAGCTGCTAAAGCGGCTGACATGCTTAAAGGCGTTCAGGATTCGAGAGTGGAGATTGTCGTCGTTGCTACCGACGGAAGTGTTCGCCGCATGCAATTAACTCGGCGACGTGTGACAGTTCCGAGTGTCGAAAATATCAAAATGCTGGATGCTCAGGCCGGCATCGGCTACTTGCGTATTCGAAGTTTTCAAAAGAATACTGCTGCTGATGTGGAAAAAGCACTTTGGCAATTACATAACCAGGGAATGCGTCGATTAGTAGTCGACGTACGCAGTAATCCAGGTGGATTGGTCGATAGTGCTGTCGCCGTGGCAGACTTCTTCGTTGAGAAGGGAACAATCGTTTCGACACGCGGTCGCAGTGTGAATGAAGATGTCGATTATCAGGCCCACGATCTGGGAACCTGGGATATGCCGTTAGCAGTGTTGATCGACAGCAAGTCGGCAAGTGCTGCGGAGATATTTGCTGGAGCGATTAAAGATCATGAGCGAGGCAAAGTGATTGGGACGGTCAGCTTTGGGAAAGGCTCGGTTCAGGGAATCTTCCCGCTGGCATCCTATGATAGTGGCTTGCGTTTGACCACGGCCCGATTTTATTCTCCTGACGGACATATGATCAGCCAAAAAGGGGTGCATCCAGATATCGAAGTATCCACGGTTGCCAAACCACTTGCTGATGGCACTCTACCGGTTGAACAGGTGGATCCAACCTTGGCAGCAGGAATCAATCTCCTGCGTGAACGCAAAGTGGTATCGGTGAACCGTCTGTTGGACAATTAATCTGCGGTTGCCTTAGTCTTTGCCATCGTTACAACTTATGGTTTGCCCAACCTCTAATTGAACAATCAGCGATTTCTTCCCGCTGGACTAGGTGACAGTCCCAATTCTTTGGTGTAAAAAAGGACTATGTTCCTGCTTTAGTTACTGCTGTTCTGGACTGCTCGTAAACGCGTCCAAAATCTTAAGCAGTGTAAAGTTAGAATCACGGTTTTCCAACGCACTTTAGGCGGAGCGTCAGGTGACTGTATAGAAATTTTTTATGTTGGAGTTTACTTAGAAATGGCCAAACTTGAATACATCTGGCTCGACGGATATAAGCCAACTCAGAGCCTTCGTTCAAAAACACAAATCCGAAGTGATTTCGGTGGAACGCTGGAAGAATGCCCAATGTGGTCATTTGACGGTAGTTCAACAGAGCAAGCTGAAGGCGGTGCATCTGACTGCTTGCTGAAACCAGTTGCAATTTACCCAGATCCGCAGCGTAAAGACGCATACCTCGTTATGACTGAGGTATTAAACGCTGATGGAACAGCTCACGAGTCCAATGGTCGAGCCACCATCGAAGATGATGACAACGACTACTGGTTCGGTTTCGAGCAAGAATACTTCTTGTGGGACACATTGACAAATCGCCCTCCTGGATTCCCAGAAGGTGGTTTCCCTCGTCCACAAGGTCCATACTACTGCTCAGTAGGTGCTTCGAATGCTTATGGTCGTGATTGTGTTGAAGAACACCTCGACGCTTGCCTGGAAGCTGGCCTGAATGTAGAGGGTATCAACGCTGAAGTTGCCGCCGGACAATGGGAATTCC
>CALKCC010000078.1 GCA_938082855.1 uncultured Pirellulaceae bacterium
TAGAATTCGATTTCGCGACTTTGCCTACTAGGAGTTCCATAGCTTCGGCAGGTTCCAGATCAGCCAGTACCCGACGAGTCAGTGAAATCCTCCGATACTCTTCAGGATCCAGAAGAATCTCTTCCCGTCGAGTCCCACTCGCATTGATATCAATCGTGGGAAATACTCGCTTCTCCATGATCTTTCGGCTCAGAACAATTTCCAAATTACCTGTGCCTTTAAATTCTTCGAAGATCACATCATCCATGCGACTTCCTGTATCGACTAGGGCTGTTGCCAGAATGGTCAGCGATCCTCCCTCTTCCACAGAGCGTGCCGAGCCGAAAAACCGTTTGGGATATTGCAAAGCATTGGCATCGATCCCTCCGGTCAGTACTTTACCTGACGATGGGCACTCGGAATTCCAGGCTCGGGCTAATCGGGTAATCGAATCCAGGAAGATGATAACATCGCGACCGCACTCGACCATGCGTTTGGCTTTCTCAATCACCATCTCTGAGACTTGAACATGACGGGAAGCAGGTTCATCAAAGGTCGAACTGATGACTTCACAGTTTTCCCCTTTAACTTCACGTTCCATATCTGTCACTTCTTCCGGTCGCTCGTCAATCAGCAACATGATGACGTAGGCATCGGGGAAGTTGTTGAGCACAGCACGAGCCATTTGTTGTAGCAGCACGGTTTTACCTGCTCGAGGCGGACTCACAATCAAGCCACGTTGTCCGAAGCCTATTGGCGTGACCATATCCACCACTCGTGTCGAATGCTCAGCAGCATCATGCTCGAGAATAATGCGTTTGGAAGGATGCAAAGGCGTCAGGTCATCAAAATGAACACGATTTACATTGTCGGATGGATCCTGGTTATTGACCGATTCGACTCGCAACAAGGCAAAGTATCGTTCGTTCTCTTTGGGTGGCCGAATCTGACCGGCCACCGTCACACCCGTCTGTAAATTAAACCGGCGTATCTGGCTGGGCGAAACATAAATATCATCCGGGCAGGACAGGTAGTGATAGTCCGGACTCCGTAAAAAACCAAATCCATCCGGGAGAATCTCCAGCGTGCCGGCACCAAACATCAGCCCGCTGGTTTTGACCATGCTTTTTAGAATCAGGAATATCAGTTCCTGACGCTTGAGGCCTGTCACGTCTTCGATTCCTGCTTTGTCCGCTTCCTGCAACAACTCAGGCATCGTCATTTTTTGTAACTGTCCTAGGTCCGTTAATTCCTGAGGCGCATCGACAATCTGCTCCCCCAGTTTTTCCCCTCGGTTCAGTTCACGTGTGATTTTTTCAGCCAGTGAAAGTGGCTCATGAGAACTCTGACGATTGATAAACTCACCGTCGGTATCCTTAAAGTCCTTTTCGACAGGCGATTCCTGACGAGCATTCATTTTTTCACGAATGAGTGCTCGGTTTAGCGGACCGCGTCTTTCTATGGCATTGGAAGACTGCTGACCAGAGACCTCGGAGGTCGTATCTTGATTCAATTCCTGGTTTGATTCATCGCTCATAATTCACACCTCCTCCCCGACCAAGCGTGTTAACGACTGCCACACACTCTGCACCTGCCGTTGAGTAACTTCTGAATCACCATGATTCTCAATCACAAAATCTGACTGTTGGCGTTTCCGCTCAAGACTCCATTGGCTAGCTTCACGGCTCCGCAGTTCTTCCATACTCCAACCTCGAGCCTGACAGCGAATCAATCGCAATTCTTCGGTTGAGTCGACAAAAGCAATTTGATCGCAATAAACATTCCACCCTGTCTCGAACAATAAGGCTGCATCGACTACGACGACTTTTTCGGTACTCTGTGTCAGTACCAACTCAAGTTGCTGTTGAATGCGAGGGTGGGATATCGCCTGCAATTGCTCACGGGCCTGCTGTCCTTGTGCATCGGAAGCGAAGACAATTTGTGCAACGGCTTGCCTGTTGACTTCGCCTTGCTCATCCAGAATATCCGTTCCCCAGAGACTGACGAGCTCCTGCTTGACGTCATCTTCTCGCAATACCCGATGCCCTGCCTGATCGGCATCGAATACGGCTGCCCCTAACGCTTGAAACTGACGGGCAATATAACTCTTGCCACTGCCAATTCCACCGCAAAGGCCGCAGAGGACGGGTTGTTGACTGTGAATATTCAAGGGCATCAGGAGACTGGGAGGACGACTAACCAATTTTCTTTGCGCAGTAACTCGTACTTTGTGTAACCAAAGAGGGTATCAACCTGGGCAACGAAAAAATCGCTTAGGCATCAAATGGGAAAGGAAATTGGTAGGAATAATCACCAGCAACGTTAAACGGGGATGTTTAGGTTATTGGTGCAAGAAAAGATATGTTGGTGAGCCACTAATGACGGTGAGAAACCACTGTTATTAGGGGTATGTAACTATTATAGGCACACGTAGGGAACGCTTCCAATTACTGAATTCTTGTGATTTTCAGAATTTATTTACATTCGGCCCAGGTCTCACCAACGTTGATATCCACTTTGAGAGGCACAGAAAGATCCGCGGCACCGGCCATTTCCTCTCGCACCATTTCCTGTAGTTTCTCCAACTCATGATCCGGAACTTCAAACACCAATTCGTCATGGATTTGAAGTAAGAGTTTCGCTTCAAACCCTTCGCTTTCCAAGCGGTCCAGCACGGCGAGCATCGCAATCTTGATGATATCCGCGGCCGACCCCTGAATCACAGTATTGATTGCAATCCTCTCAGACAGATTGCGTTGACGTTTGTCTTTAAGAGTATCGGGATTGCGAACGTCGCTTACGGGCCTGCGACGCCCCTGAATCGTACTGACAGATTTCTCCCGATGAGCGACAGCCAGTGTGTCCAGCATGAATTGCTCGACTCCCGGATATTGCTCAAAGTAAGCATCGATAAATGAAGCTGCTTCTGCTTTGGAGATCCCCAGGCTTTTGGCTAATCCAAATGCAGACTGCCCATAGATAACTCCAAAATTGACTGCCTTGGCATTGCTACGCATTTCGCTGGTCACCTCTTCCAGCTCGACATCGTAAACTTCAGCCGCCACTTTCGCATGAATATCCTGATCGTCAACAAAGGCTTGTTGCAAAGTATCATCCCCGCTGAAATGTGCGAGGACACGAAGTTCGACCTGAGAATAGTCGGCAGCGAGTAGTTTCCAGCCATCGGCCGGAGGTATAAAGGCCGCTCGAATCTGTCGTCCCTCTTCACTACGGACCGGAATATTCTGAAGGTTCGGATCCGCACTGCTCAAACGACCCGTCGCTGCCACATCTTGATTAAACGCTGAATGGACACGCGATGTCTCCGGATTGACCAGCTCCGGTAATGCATCTACGTACGTGCTCTTGAGCTTGGCGATCTGTCGATATTCGAGTACAAATCCTGGCAAGGCACCGACGTCCATTGCCACCAACTGATTAAGAACCTCGGCATCCGTACTGGCTCCGGTTTTAGTCTTCTTAATGACTGGCAGGCCCAGATCTTCGAATAAGATTTTGCTGAGTTGTTTGGGAGAGTCGATATTGAATTCGGTACCGGCAGCTTCATAGATGCTGCTACGCAGTTCCTCGAGCCGAGTAGCAAATTTCTCACTCATCGAATTCAATAATTCGGTATCCACACGTATCCCGTTGGACTCCATTTCCACCAGTACTTCAATCAGTGGGAGTTCGAGATCGTGTAGCAAGCTGGTCAGGTCGTTATCATCGATTTGGGACTCAAGCTTCTTGACCAACCGCAATACGACATCAGCATCTTCCGCCGCATAGTGTGTGACTTGATCGAGCGGAGCCTGATCGATCGTAATTTGTTTCTTGCCTTTGCCACAGAGCTCCTCAAAGGAGACGGGCTTGTGGTTAAGGTACTTAGCCGAAAGGGTATCCAGCTTATGGTTTCGCACGCCCGGCTGTAACAAGTAGTGAGCCACTAGAGTATCGAAATACAATCCCTGTAGGCGTATGCCATGATTGCGTAATACGACCATGTCAAATTTAAGATTCTGCCCAACCTTTTTGATTCGAGGGTCTTCGAGCACAGTCTTCATTGCTTCTCGCACAGCGTTAGCATCCAACTGCAGGTCACCTTCGCGACTCTTGACCGGGACATAGTATGCCTTGCCTTCTTCCCAGGCAAAAGAGTACCCCACTAGTTCCGTGTCACTGGCCCGAACACTTGTCGTCTCGGTATCAATACTCAGCACGTCGTCCTGCGAGATCTGGCTAAGGAGTTGCTGAAGCTGTTCTATCGACTCGACCAACACATAGTCACACTCCCAAACGACCGGAGCTGTTTCAACATCGGCGTTGAGCAAGCGATCCTTCAAACGTCGGAATCCAAACTCGTCACAAAGCTCGTCCAACGAGTCCGAATCCATGCCACCGATTTGAGCTGCCTCCCAGTCGATCTCAACGTCCACGTGCCGATCCAATTCGACCAGACGTCGACTCAGCATGGCGTCATCACGACCGTTCATGAGGTTTTCGCGGCGGTTTTTAGCTTTGACCGTGTGAGCATTTTCCAACACGCCTTCTAAGTCACCGAACTCAGCCAACAACGCGGTGGCGGTCTTCGGCCCAATCTGCTGAACACCGGGAACATTATCCACGCTATCACCAACCAGAGCCTGAAAATCGACAACTTGTTCCGGACGAACGCCCCACTTCTCCATCAGATCCTGCTCGTCAAAAATAACATCCTTTCGGATGTTGTACATTTTCACATTGTCACTGATGAGCTGACGACAATCTTTATCACTCGTTACCAGAAATGCTTTTCCACCAGCCTGGTCAATCTGATGGGCAACCGTGGCCATGACGTCATCGGCTTCATAGTTCGGAACCTCTAACATGGCGATACCCATGGCTTCGAGAATCCTTTTGATGTTCGGAATCTGAAGTCGCAGGTCATCCGGCATGGGGTCGCGATTGGCTTTGTATTCAGGGTAGAACTCATGGCGGAAGACTTCGCCTGGGGGATCGAATACTGCGATCACATGCGTCGGCGATTTACTCTCGATCAATTCAATTAAGTCTCTGGCATACCCATGTATCGCTCCTACGGGTTGACCACTGGGGCCACTCATCGGAGGTAAGGCGAAAAACAGCTGATAGATTAAAGCAAAGGAATCGATGATGTAGCATTCCGATTCAGAAAGCGGAATCTGTTGGATTTCAGGCTGACTGATCGGATCGGCCTTCTCAGGTTTCGCTTCGTCCGATGTGGCATTACTCATCGGGGAATCCTCTATGGCCTTCGATTCCTGTGGTTCTGGGCTAACCGAAGTGTCTACTTTCTCTTCCGGCTCGCTGAATAATTCCTGCTGTCGCTCTTCAGATCCCATTCGTTCCCAATTCCTACATCTGCTTCTATATATAGAAGGCGTGACCGACCTCGGGAAGTCGCCTCGCGCCTGATCAGGATTGCTTCCTCTCGGCCCCAATCCTCCTGTTTTACTTGTTAGTGATTGTAACGCATCGATGGGCAATAGAAGGCAGTCGTGAAATGTGAATCAATGATTTCAACCTGTATTTAAGGTTTCAGACATATTGGACCGCGAGCCATTCCCTTCTGAAACTGCATTAGTTCGCTCACAATACGAGGATCTGATTCTCTAAACCCATTGGAATGACTTAGAGCATTTCCCTTCTGAGCTGACTGGGATGATGATAAGCAAATGCCGATGTCAAACTTTGACGAATATTCCAGTTACCTAGTATTTAGGGGCTGAACAGACAGGTTGGGGTAACTTCTGTTAGAAA
>CALKCC010000079.1 GCA_938082855.1 uncultured Pirellulaceae bacterium
ATCAGGTAAGTAAGATTATTTACGGTGGAGAAAACGGATCCGCACTCGTACCTGGTGATCCGGCCGCTAGTTATCTATGGACCATGATCGACCAAGGTGAGATGCCACCTGAAGGGTCCGAGCCCTTAACTTCCAGAGAGAAGGCCATCATTTATAGATGGATACAAACAGGTGCAGCGACATCGGAGGATTTATCCAACGTAAAACACCGTACCTATATAAGCGATGAAGATCGTCAATTCTGGTCATACCAGCTTCCTCGAAAAGCTCCCCTGCCTGTAATCTCGAACTCCCATCTCGCAGAAACCGCTGTTGATAATTTCCTTTTGAAGCGGCTTGAAGAAAAGGAACTTTCGTATTCGGAGATGGCCCCGAAAGCTACGCTCATACGACGCCTCTATTTTGATCTCATTGGCCTTCCGCCATCGCCAAGCCAAATTGAAGAGTTTTTAAGCGATACATCGCCAGACGCATACTCGCAACTTGTCGATCGCCTTCTTGCTTCTCCCCGTTATGGAGAACGGTGGGGACGCCATTGGATGGATACGGTGGGATATGTCGACGTGCGTCTTTACGACGGCGACGGCACGACCGTTTATGTGAATGAAGGAATATGGAGATACCGTGACTACATCATCCAGTCGTTTAATTCCGGTAAGCCGTTTGATCAGTTTATTCAGGAACAGCTCGCTGGAGATGAACTAGTCGATTGGAAAAACACGACAGATTGGTCGTCGGAAGTGATGGAAAAGGTTGTGGCAACAGGTTACCTGCGGAGTATCGAGGACCATACCTCCGAACGGCAATATGGCATAGATAGACGATATGAAGTTATGTACGACATGATGTCGTTGGTCTCTACTAGCCTGCTCGGCATGACGTTTGAATGTGCGAGGTGTCACAACCATAAATTTGATCCGATTACACAGCGTGATTATTACAGCCTGCTTTCGTATTTTGAAACATCGTATAACCCGCGAAACTGGCTGAGACCACAGGATCGATGGATTCCGGATGTTGGTCCCCAAAAGCTTGAAGAACATAAAGCTCATAATGCCGCACTAGACGCCAGGATTGCACCACTCAATCAGCAGATCCAAGCTCTGGTTAAAGAGAACACTGAAAAGGGGAACAATGAGCACGATGCGGCCATCGCTTCATTGAAATCTCAGGTGCAACAGTTGAATGCCCAAAAAAAATCTCATGGCAAGATTCAGGCATTGTTCGATGTAAGTAATGTGCCAATCACGAATGTGTTCCGACGTGGTGATTGCTTCAAACGCGGTATTCCGGTCAAGCCAGAGATTCCGGAAGTCTTTCATAGCTATCGAGTGGATTTGCCAGAGAGTCCCGACAACCACCCTCCCCTACCCGAATATACTTCCGGGAGGCGACTCGAGTTAGCTCGTTGGATTACGTCACGGGAAAACCCAATGACATCGCGAGTTGTGATGAACCGCCTGTGGCTTCATCATTTCGGGGAAGCGATTGTTTCCACTCCCGAAAACCTTGGCCGCAGCGGAGCACGCCCCACGAATCCTGAATTACTAGATTGGCTCGCTGTAGAGTTTCAGGACTCGGGCTGGGACATGAAGCACATGCATCGTCTGGTACTCAATTCGCGTGCATACAAACAGTCTTCAAAGAGGCCTGAGGTGGAAAGCAAAGCAGAGACCTTAGATCCAAGTAATTCACTGCTCTGGCGGCAAAATCTCAAGCGACTGGAATCCGAGTTAATTCGTGACGCGATCCTGGCGGCATCGAATCAGATCAATTTACAGGCATTCGGACCTCCTGCTGGGATTACTAAACCGGTTTCAGGTTTGTCGATGGTTGAAGCGGGAGCAAGTGGTTATGAGCATCAACGTCGTAGCGTGTATGTATTTGCGCGGCGTGTTTACCCCCTTAAGTTCCTGGAGATTTTTGACTCGCCAATTATGGCCGTCAATTGCAGTCGGCGTAGTAACTCAACCACCGTGCTTCAGTCCTTTGCCCAGCTAAACAGTGACTTTGTAATCGGAGCGGCAGACGCCAAAGCAACGCAACTGGTTGCGATTCATTCCGAGAAAGAGACAGCGGATATTATTCAGGATGCATTTACATCAATTCTGGGGCGTAGTCCAAATGCGGATGAAACAGCTATTTGTGTCCAACATATTAAAGAGCAGGCCGCTGGATTCGAGCCAGCCAATCCAGGAGACGGCTATCGTTTGGCAGTTGCGGATCTTTGCCACATGTTGCTATGTATGAACGAGTTCCTTTATGTCGACTAGTAAAACTTGAAGCGGTATCAAATAACTGAAATGACAGAACGACTCAATAACGCCAGATTTCTATCGCGCCGGCAAGCACTTACTGCCTGCAGTATGAGTTTAAGTGGGTTAGCTTTGCATGGCATGTTGCATGCTGAAACAGAGGCCGAGCAACGAACCTCATTTGATATGAAGCCGCGTGCGCCTGGGCGACCTGCTAAGGCCAACGCCGTTATCCAGCTGTTTCAGAATGGTGGTCCATCGCAGATGGAGTTGTTTGATCCAAAACCAGCGCTTCAGAAGTACGCCGGCACGCCTCATCCTGATGAACTTGAGACGTTTCAGTTGGGTAATAAGAACGTCATCTACCCACCTCAGTTCGAGATTACTCAGCATGGTGAGAGCGGCATGCACTTTGGTTCGCCTCTTCCGCATATGGCTGGCATGGCTGACGATTGGTGTATGATTCGCTCGATGCACACGGAGAACAACAACCATCCATTCGCCATAAGTATGTTTCAATCCGGTAAGCCATTTTTCGGTTACCCTTCTTTAGGGTCCTGGATTACATATGGACTCGGCAGCGAGAATCAGGATTTGCCAGGCTACATCGTTCTGCGTGATCCGGCAGGTTACAACACTTCCGGTAAAGCTGTTTGGTCGAGTGGTTGGATGCCTGCTCTTTATCAGGGGACGGAATTCAACAGTAAAGGTAACGCCGTACACCATTTGCACCCAACGGCAAAGCGAGATTCAGACTCGCAGCGACGTTCGCTCAATTTGCTTTCGTCACTGAACAGTAAGCACCTGAAGGCTCATCCTCGCGAGTTCGAGCTCGAGGCTAGGATTCGCAATTTTGAGTTGGCCGCAAGAATGCAGCTAGCGGCAGAGGAGCTCCTGGATATTTCTCAGGAGACCGAAGCGACATTGAGTCTATATGGTATCGACGATCCAACTACGGCGGGATATGGAACTCGCTGCCTCATGGCTCGCCGGTTAATTGAAGCTGGCGTTCGGTATGTGCAGGTCTTCCCGCCACTTCAGCCTAGCTTCCAGCCGTGGGATAGCCATGGATCCTTGAAGTCTGGAATCGAGACGATATCGGCTCGGGTCGATAAACCTTCGGCTGCATTAGTGCAGGACCTTAAGCAGCGAGGTTTACTGGATGAGACGATTGTGATGTGGAGTGGCGAGTTTGGGCGTCTGCCAATTACTGAAGGCTCAAATGGTCGAGACCACAATCGCAATGCCTTTACGACTTTGCTTGCAGGTGGCGGCTTTAAGGCTGGCTTGACCTATGGTAGTACGGATGACTTTGGCTATGCAGCCATCGAGAATCGCGTGAGTGTACCAGATTTGCACGCCACAATTTTCCATCAACTTGGCATCGATCACACCAAGCTTTCCTTTCAGCATAAAGGCCGAGACGAGCGACTGACAGATCCCGAGGTAACCGGCGCTCGAGTCCGTACCGAAGTGTTAGCCTAATCTAGGCGACCAGGCGTTTGTAATTGAATTTTGCGAGGGACTGCAGACGGCACTTTGTACGTAGGCATGTTCGAATCGCAGAGCTTGTTTTGAAAATTGGTCAATGTGCGGAGATTTGACCACATCGTCGCCATAGCAGCCTAGTTGTGGCCGGAGGTCATCGGCAATAATCCAGAGAATATTAGGCCGCTCGTCGGCCTTTGCTACGGAGGCCACCGAAGCTACCAATAGCAACAAGGCATAGCGCGATCTAAAAAGCCTGTAGTGATTCTAATAGGTATGTAAGGAGATGGGCGATGTTATGGCAGCAAATAGTTCAGAACAGCATCCCAGTCGGGGAATGGGTCTTGGCCGAAATGGATATGCTCGCCTTGAAACTTGTCGGCTCCGTTTGCTAGACGATCGTCGATCAGGTAATCACCGATGTTGAGGTGTTTATTGTGTGAAAGGATGAGTCGTTTGAAGGCCGCTTTGCCAAGGTGTTTTTGCACCCATTCGATCTTGTCTTTCCAGGCAGACGGGTTATTCCATGGTGCGGTGGAGAGGACATAGGTGTCATACACCTTGGTAAGTTCCTTAAACGCATCAATCGCCCCGAGCATGGGGTCCATCAGAGCAAAGATGCCAGGCACATCGTCTAGATCGCCTTCATACTCTGCTTTTAACTCTGGTGAGATCCGTTTGATCCCAGACGGGAAATCCACCAGTACATTGTCCATGTCTATATAAAGCGTTTTCATAGTCTCTGGCATTCTAAGGTGTGATTAATTGAGCGGCTGGTAGATTCTTAAGGAGATGGAGAGGGCATTGAGCGAGATTGCCTCGGTGAGCGGTTTAATAGACTCAGATTCCGTGCCCTTCGGTCGTCATTATATATAGATCCACTGATAGAACAAAAGTGCGATGAATTGAGTGGGGGTCTGCAAAGCAATTTGGGTTTGCCACAATAGTATCGCTCCAACTACCTGATCTCATAAGACTATAATTAGTCGTATGAAAAATCACTTTGGAATAATCACAATTGGAATCCTTGTACTGTCGGCGGGCGGTGTTGGTGCCGACGAGTCTGCGAAATCCGCTAAATCAGCTAAGCCTGCCCAGGCTGTGCCGTTTGAGCAAGCAGGTGTGATTGCCACTTGGGAAAAATATAAAGACGTACTCACGTTCGGCAAAAAGCAAACGCTCGCTCTGGTCGATGATGGATGTGACCTCTCTAAACCAGAATGGGCAAGCGATCGAAACAGTGACTATCCCAAAGTACTCGTCACTTACGATGCAGTGGATGGTGACAATGACCCAAAACATGAAGGCCGCGGATATCACGGAACCACCATTGGTATCCCCTCAAGCGTCAATCATAACGGCCTACTCGGTGTGGCTTTCAATAACCAACTCGCCGTTATCCGTTCCCTCGAATGCTGCCACTGCAAAACCACCGACTCAAAGACACTCGCCAAAGCACTCGCCTGGGTCGCTAAGAATCACCAAAAATATAAAATCACTACAGTCAACCTCGCCCCAGTAGACGATCTCGCACATAACCAACCCGTGCCCACAGAGATCGACTCGCAGCTTACTAAGCTACGACAACTCGGTATTTGGGTGAGTGCCCCAACAGGTAATCACAATTTCACCAAGGGAATCTCATGGCCCTCTAGTCAACCAAATTGTTTTGCCATCGGCGCCGTCAAGCCAGGCTCGGATACCGTCTATCTCGATCGGCACGCGAAAGTCGATCTTGTCGTGCCCGCCGCCGCAACCTCCTCGTCCAACGCAATACTCTGCGGCTCAGCAATGATCCTAAGAGAAGCCATCGAAGTATCCGGTTTTCATTGGAAAGAAGTGGACCCCAATCTACCGGTAGCCATGATGACGATTTTTCAACAAACCGGAGTCAAAGTACAGGATCCGGCCACCAAACTCGAATTCAAAAGGCTAGACCTACTCGCGGCCGTCGACTTTGTATTCAAGGCCTCCAAGACTTCCCGTTCTACGCGTTAACTAGCATTAACTAGGTACTGTGCCGTATTGCAGCACTAGTTGCGTCAAAACTACTAATGATGCAGCAATACTGTTTTGGTAAAATTGAGGGACAAAGCCAAACCTCCCATCAGTAGTACCCTTCCCCCTTTTTTGATCTGTAAAATGTCGTTCCGCTGGCTCATTCTCGTTGTTGTGACATTCATTCCATGTGCAACAACCCCCTGCTCTACCTGGGCCGCGCAAGAATCCAGAGTTTCAGACGCGGGGCGAGAATTCTTACGCCAGTTCTGTATCGATTGCCATGGCCCCGATACTCAAGAGGGCAACCTTCGATTCGACAAAATAGAATACGAACTCACGAAAAACGACGATGTGCAACTGTGGGACCGAATTCTGACTCAGGTACAGATCGGTGATATGCCACCAGCAGATGCTCAACAACCCAACCATGGTGAACGATTCACATTTGTTCATGCACTAGAAACGTCACTTGAGGCGTCAGGTAAAGACGTTGAACTATTAAAGCGCCAGACGCTTCCGCAATTTGCCAATTACCTTGATCACCAAACGCTCTTTGATGGCAGTATTGAAGAATCACCGTACACTCCGGCTCGACTGTGGCGGCAGCGGCCCGTGATCTACGATGCGATTTGGGGGAATGCCTACGGTAGAGCTCCTTGGTTCAGTGTGAAAATCGGTGGCACGGGTAACCACCAAATACAACGAGGCCCCCATCAGGGTAAGCTCATGGCGACTCGCTATTTTCAGGATCAAAAGTACGCGAATCCGTTTTTTGAATTCGTTCACCACGCGTCAGGGTTCTCGGACTACGCTTCCATCGTTGCCGACCAGTCATCGCTCGAGGCTCTCCTGGTTAATGCAGAAACAATGGCTCAGATTCTTACTGAAGGCCAGAAAGTCCGCATCGTCACGCAGGTGAAAAACAAAGGTAGCCGTACTGGGAACAATGAAGCCATGTTCGTCGGCGGGGTAACCACAACAGCCAATGAAAATCGCGGTCGCGTTCCAACTATCTTTCAAATGATCGCCAATTCTAAAGGCGAGATTACCCGAGAGGAATTCAATCAAGCGTTAGACGTAGGGTTCACTCTGTTTCTGCGGCGGAAGCCTAACGACGACGAATACCAACACTACTGGAAGGCGGTGTTCCAAAGAAACCTGCCGCTGGGCAATAAAATGGCCCTGCAGGCAGTGTTGATTTACATAACCCTGACTCCTGAATTCGTTTATCGGATGGAATTAGGACTCAATGAACCGGAACAGGATGGTCGACGATTCCTTTCACCCCAAGAGCTAACCTATGCTGTTCACTATGCGTTAAACAACCGTCCAGCATTCGGCGTCGATGAAATTGATACAGTCGACGTCTACACCAAGAACAGTGAAGCTCCGATCAAAAAGACCATGACGACACCTCGTCCTGCCTGGGCGTCAGGTCATAGTCCGATTGCCAACGAGATGAACGCAGGCATGTTGAAAACTCGCGCAGATGTCGAGCGAGTCGTTCGCAAGGCACTTGCGTCAAATCAAAATGGTTGGCTCACCAATCACAATCGCACCTACCTATCCAAACCGAATCCCCGCATACTTCAGTTCTTCAGAGAGTTCTTCGGTTACCACAAAGCTCCAGAAGTCTTCAAAGACGTCAACGAATTTGCGAATCGTGACGAATTCAAGCAATTCGATCAAGGTTCTGCAATGAAACTGGTTTATGACACCGATAGCCTGATTCTGCATATCCTGCAGGAGGACAAGGACGTTCTGTACCAGCTGCTTACCACTAATAAAGTCGTTGCGGTGTATTGGAATGGCCAAAACGATCCAACACAGATTCAACGAGCGGGCGGCGAGGAAAAGTATCGCGACGCGCACCATATGCAGAATTACAATCTCGATCCGTTTGATGAAGCCTATGATAAGGACCGAAATCCAGACCCAACGATTCGTCAGAACGGCCGCGTGTTTGAGTTGCCACTGGATCAACGGTGTGGGATTCTCACTCAGCCAAGTTGGCTCATTGCCCATAGTGGCAACTTTGATAACGATCCCGTTCGCCGTGGGAAGTGGATCCGTGAAAAGCTCCTCGCTGGCTCCGTCATGGATGTGCCCATCAATGTGGATGCTCGGATTCCAGATCACGAAGATCAAACGCTCAGGCAACGATTCGAAGTAGTGCAGGAAAGTGCCTGCTGGCGTTGTCATAAAAAGATGAATCCTTTGGGAATGCCCTTCGAATCATTCAATCATGTGGGACGCTGGCGTTCGATCGAAAAGGGCCTTCCTGTAGATACCACAGGCGAGATTAGTCTTGTTGATGAAGAGGTATTGCATGGTAAGGTGCAAAACGTCAGGGAGATGATGGAGAAGCTTGCTCGCTCGCCATTGGTTCGGCAGAGTTTTGTCAGACATGTGTTCCGGTATTTCATGGGGCGAAATGAAATGCTTTCGGATTCCAAAACTCTGATAGATATGGATCAAGCGTATGTTGATTCGGACGGTAGTTTTAACGAGATGTTGGTTAGCCTGCTGACCTCAGACTCCTTCCTTTATAGGAAATAATTTTAAATGAGTAATACAAGTCGTCGAGACATCTTGAAAGGCGTCAGTTTAGGCGCGGGCGCAACCGCGTTTGCACCGTTGTTGCGACATGTAAATGCAGCAGAGCAAGGCAAGCTCCCCAAAAGGTTTGTGTTTGTGCTCAAGAGTAGCGGTTTGCAGGGAGAGTATCTAAATCCAGAGGGCTTAAGTCACGCGGGCGATGATATCGTCGACGAATCACTCAGCGACTACAAGCTACCTGAAAGCCTGACTGCTTTAGAGCCTCTTAAAGACAAACTGACGATTATCCAGGGGCTAAGCGGAAAGATGACTCGCCTTGGTCATAGTGCACACTATGGAGCCTTGGGAGGATATAAGGCTTCTCCACACGCTCCGCCACTTTATGCAACGATTGATGGGCATCTTTCAGAAGCGTTTCCGTCGGTATTTAACCATGTCGGCTTTAAGATGGGCGAAGGGAACCAGGGAGTTACCTTCCCTTCGATCTCAGCAAAAGGAAAAGGCCAACAATTGCCGTTTCAGCAGAATCCGATGGCGGCGTTCGAGAATCTGTTCGGTAGCATCCTGGAAACTGGCGACCTAAAGAAGAAATACACTCGGACCGGAAACGTCCTTGATGCCATGTCCGAAGACATTCGGCGTTTGCAACAAACACTGCCTTCGTCAGAGAGAGAGAAGCTTGGTCACTATTTGAATGGCTTTGAGTCCTTGCGAGACCGACGCGTTAAGCTCGTATCCATGCAGAAACTGCTCAAAGAAAACGCTCCGGATCTTTCTGATAAATACACCTCCAGATTTAAGACGCATCATTTGGAAGCTCATTTTGACATGGCTGCTGCCTCTCTGATCTGTGGCTTGACTAATGTGGTGACGGTACACGCTGACGGGCTGGACTCAGTCTATAGCGGAATTGGTATCGGTAACAATGTGCATGCGATCGGGCATGGAGCTGGTTACGCAACGTTGTCGGCACAAGATTGTAGAAATGCCATTCGGGGCTTTCATATCGACTTGATTGCAAACCTAGCCAGTAAGCTAGAAGCTGTTCCGGAAGGGGACGGTACGATGCTCGATAACACTATTATCGTTTACACCAGCGATAACGCGGCGAAGCATCATTCCATCGGAGTGGATTGGCCCATGCTTGTGTTGGGGAATCTGGGCGGTCGGCTCAAGTCGAAGGGTAGATATCTTGCCTACCCAACCTATGGACGGCCCCGGCATCGTCATACGATTTGCAATTGGTTCACGACGCTGTGCCATCTAGCCGAGATACCTCAAGACCTCTTTGGGCAACCGGACATGGCGTTGGGTAAAGCCGAGGATCAATCAGGGCCTCTTAGTGAGTTGTTGGTATGATCTTGCAGTCGCGTATTGCTGTTTTATTGCTCTTAGGCTTGCTGGTTCCCTGTGTAGTCCAAGCCGCTGGCGAAGGTGACACTGCCTCGGTGAAGTTTGCTGATGCTGAAGCCGTCAAGCGATTCCAAGAGAGTAAAGGGACGGCCTTAACCGATGCAGATCTGGAACGCATTTGTCAGTTTCAGGATTTGCATACTCTTGATTTGAGTCATTGTCAGCAGATTACGGATGACGGCATTGCGCACGTTGCTAATCTTCAGAAGCTGCAATCACTCACATTGGACGGCTGTCATCGAATTAGCGTGAGTGGTTTGAAGCACATTGCGAGCGTTGCAAGTCTCGTAGAATTGGATTTGAGTCAAACTCGGTTGCAACTGCGGCAGGTGTACTCGGAGCTTACAAAGCTGCCAGCGTTACGTCGCCTGACAATTCGTAATGTGCGTGGGTTGGACACTCGCGGACTGGAGCAGTTTGTTGAGTTGGAGTATCTCGATCTTTCAACATCGCATGGGGGGATCAATGATGAGAACCTAAAGTCTCTTTCACCGCTCACGAAACTCCGGTACCTGAACCTCAATGGAAGTCGGAATTGGGGAGCAAATAAAACGCTTACCGACCAAGGCATTAAACACTTGGAAGGCCTAACGGAACTCGAATTCCTTGGGCTGTTTGGCCACTTCAGGATTTCAGAGGACGCTTATAACTCACTCTTTAAGAATATGACGAAACTCAAGCGGCTTGAAATGGGTTTTAACTGGCCATTGAAAGGGACGGGACTCAGCTTGCCGGGCTCTCTGGTTGAGCTGGATATGATGGAATCCTTTCAGTTAAATGACCAGGCCGTGATGAATCTCACCAATCACCAAGGGCTGAAAGAGCTCAATCTATTCTATTGCCTTGAGTTGACTGACAAGAGCTTGCAGCCGATTCCAACTATGACCGAATTAGAGAGCCTGCATCTTGGTTGTATCGCTGCATTGACAGATGAGGCATTGAGAAAGGTCAACGGTAACACCAAGCTGCAATATCTAAACATTGGTGATAACGACAACTTTACAGATGCAGGATTGCTACATTTAGAGCCGCTGGAAGATCTTAGAGAGCTTCATCTTTGGAGCCTTCCGAATCTGGAGGGGGATGGGCTTGCTGTAGTTAAGGCCTTTTCGAAATTGGAAACGCTAAACCTTGCTGATTGTGCCAATCTGACTGACGTTGGCTTGGAGATGATTAAGGAGCGTGTGTCGCTGAAAAATCTGTACCTCGATCACTGCAATAAGCTCACGGATGACGGTATTGCTAAGCTTGCTCATCTGAAGGATCTTGAGGAGTTGACTTTGTCGGGCTGCTTGGAAATTACCGATGCGTCGATTGAGGTGCTTTCAAAGTTTTCCAATCTTGAGTATCTGACGGTTGATAACTGCCCTGGGTTTAGTCGCGATGGCCTGAAGGTGTTGAGGGATGCCCTGCCGAATTGCGATATTGTGCACGACTAACATTGCCCGAAGCAGTATTGTTTATTAGGTAGATCACCTGGTCTGCAGTTGCGTGGAGTAGCACGCATTCCAGTCGATGTTGTTGCGTCCACGGGCCTTGTTTACAATTAGCCAGTAACCATGCAATATTTGCATCAATTAAAGAAAGCTTAGGTCTGTGACGCTTCAGAAATCTAATTATTGTCTAGAAGTGCTCAAGGCCCGTGTTGTGGAATCGATCACAGTCATCCTGCTGGTATTTCTCTCTCTTCAAACTGCTCGGGCAGCAGAAGAATTCACCGAGACGATTAAGCCGTTTCTTGCTAAGCACTGCGTTGAATGCCACCAGGGAGAGAATCCAGAAGGCGATTTCACTTTAGAAACAATTAATAGTGATTTTCGAACAGAGGGCACATCAAGTCACTGGTTAATGATCCTTGATCAACTGGTTTTCAGGAACATGCCGCCTGAAGAGCAAGAACAACCTGAGCCAGATGAAATTGCCAAGGTGACTCAGTGGATCAATCAAGAACTGATTGCTGCCGGCAAAGGTGACATTTACCGTAAGAAACTACTAGCTCCGGAATACGGCAATTGGGTAAACCACGAGCAGTTGTTTTCCGGGGCAATTCAGACTCCGCCCTACTCTCCTTCTCGTCTATGGCGGTTCAGCCCCGAGATATTTCTTAGTAAGGGGTTGGGGAATGCAAAAAGTCCTTATTCCTATGTGACTTCAGCTCGTGGAATTCGTGACTATGCGGCCACCTCTGCAGTCGACCAAAGCACCGTACAGATGATGTTAATGGTTGCTAATACGTTTCTGGCCGAGCGTGAGCGGCGCGGCGAGTTTAAGGACTTGTCCGATGAAGATTCGATGTTAGACCTGCCGGCCCGCAAGAATCTGGTTGGGCGGGAATTTCAGCGAATCATCGGCAGGTTGCCGACGGAAGCTGAGTCGGAACGGTACGTGGAATTCTTCGGTCAAAACATTGAGGTCGGGGGTGTGCTCGATGGCTTCAAAACGACAGTCAAAGCAATCTTTCTCAGCCCTGAGTCTATGTATCGCATGGAGTTTGGGTTGGGTGGTGTGGATGAATTCGGGCGGCGGCATCTGTCACCAAATGAGTTAGCACACTCAATCGCTTATGCGTTAACCGATCATGTGCCCAGTCGCAGTGAGGCGATCAGGGATGCGTTGGCGGCTGGAGAATTGAATACAAAGGAGGACGTCGCCAAGGTCGTGCGTCGAATGCTAGATGAAAAGCTCACCCACGGACATTGGTGGCGGAAAGATCTACCTCGTGTCATGCGATTCTTCGATGAATACTTTGGATTCCATCGAGCCGGAACGGTCTTCAAAGACACCTCTCGCCAACGGGAGGAAAAAATACCGCAGTGGAACACCACCATGTTGGTCCACGACGCTCGGATGCTAATCGAATATACATTGGTGAGGGACGAAGACGTCATCAGTGAATTGCTTACGACGAATAAGTATTTCATCGCTCACCCAGGAGACAATGAATACGCTCGTACTTTTTATGAAGAGCGTATCAAAGAGATTACAGGCCCCGAATATGTCGAAGCTCAAGTTGAAAAACGCCGGGGCCAGATCGCTCGGGATTTTAACTTCGAGAACATGCCGGAAAAAGCAGAGCGGGCGTTGAAGGACGCCCGACGAGATGCAGAAGAGACCGTATCGCTCTATCAGCTTGCGTTAGACAACGGTATGACCCGACATCCCAATTTCCCTTTCTCACGCGAGAGCCATGGAATTGCAGATTTGATCTACATCGAACCTTACAATCTCCCCCCTAACAACCGTCGTCAGGAGCAAGCCTGGGATTGGCCTGTCGAGCAGCCGCTTGCCATGCCGGTAGAACAGCGTGCCGGTTTGTTAACGCACCCGGCTTGGTTAGCAGCGTATTCTCTGAATGAAGGTAACGATCCGATCCATCGTGGAATCTGGGTGTATGAGAAGCTACTTGCTGGAGTTCTTGGTGATGTGCCTCCGGATGTCGATGCGAATGTGCCGACCGATCCTCATAAGACTCTTAGAGAACGAATGGAATCGCTTCGGTCCGAGAGCTGCTGGAAGTGTCATCGCAAAATCAATCCATTAGGTGAACCCTTCGAAGTGTTTGATGATTGGGGGCGTTATCGTACTCAACACTACTTCGATGAAAATGGTGAGTTATACATGCGGCGTGACGGTGATTTCGACCGAAAACTGAAAGAGGGGAAGCTCACGACGCGAAATGTAGATGCTCGTGGTGCGATTTCGTTCTCAGGAGATTCGAATGTTGACGGTGAAGTCAAAGATGGAATCGAAATGATGCAGCGGTTGGGGAACTCCGACAGAGCCAGGCAAACCTTTATTCGGTACCTATTCCGGTACTTTATGGGCAGGAACGAAATGCTGAGTGATTCAAAGACATTAGTTGAAGCCGAGAGAGCTTACTTGGATAACGGAGGCAGCTTTAAGGCCCTCGTGGTATCATTATTAAGTTCCGACTCTTTTCTATACAGACGATAATATTCGGAGCATGGAGCTAAAAGTTAGGTGAGCAGTAGTAAGGTAGTGCGTAATATGATGAGCTATAGACGACGAGAATTTCTCCAAGGACTTTCGTTGGGCGGTGGTGCCTTGGCCATGGCTCCGTTCCTAAGTTCTTTACGAGCTCAGGCTGCTGGTGATTCAGATGCGTTACCGAAACGGTTCGTGTTTGTTGTAAAGTCCTCCGGTGTCGATAAATATAATCTGGTTCCGGAAGGCCTGACGAACAACTTTGTTGATGAATCGAGTGGAGCGAAGCTTGGTAATCGAGGTCGCCGTGAGGGTGGTCTAGTTGACGCCTCCTTGTCGGACCATCAGCTACCAGAAAAGCTCCAAATGTTGGAGGAGTTTAAGGATCGTCTAACGATTATCCAGAGTCTCTCCGGTGTCGGTTTTCGAGGTAATCACACGAAGGGCTTTGGCACACTTTCACTTCATGATTCTGAAACCGTTGCCGTCGCGCCAACACTGGATTGCATGCTGGGTATGCATCTTTCGCAGGGGCCATATCCAATGTATGGCATGGCTATGAATGGCCGCTTGCTGGAGTCGGATAACTGGCCGGAAGATAATTACTGCTATCCAAATCTTTCTGCTTACGGTGCAGCCAAACCAGTCGCGTACCAGGCCTCTCCGCGCAAGGCATATCTGGAGTTGTTTGGTGCGGCCGTGGCTAGTCCAGAGCAGCTAAAGAAGAAGCTCGCATTAGGTGGTAATCTATTGGACTTTTTGACCAACGATGCTCGGCGAGTTGAAAAACAGCTTAGTGGTGACGATAAAGATCGTTTTGCACTGTATCTCGAATCCTTTGAATCACTGCGGAAGATTGAAGAAAAGAAAGCGGCTCTGACCGAGCGTATTCAGGAAGCTGCTCCCGAGTTGACCGATCGTTATGATTCGCGTGCTCCCTCAGTTCGAATTGAATCGCATTTTGAAATGGCGTCATCCGCATTGATTGCAGGCCTGACGAATGTGATTACACTACGTCCGGATACTCTGGGCGTGAAATACTCAGAGCTTAATCTTTCCAATTCCGTGCATGCCATTGGGCACTTGCAGGATAACAAAGCTTCCAATGGCTGGACCGGTCACCAGGCCAGAGTCGAGATTGAGAAGCTACAGTTAAGACAGATCGCCAAGATGGCGAAGAGGCTGGAATCCATCCCGGAAGGCGATGGCACGATGTTGGACAACACCTTAATCGTCTACATGTCTTGTTCGTCCGGTGACCATCATTGCGGTGGCCATGACTGGCCATTTATTCTGCTTGGTGGACTGGGTGGAAAGTTGAGATCCGGCCGATATTTAGAATATCCAAAGTATGGAGACACGGGGCATCGGACTACCGGTAACCTCTATTTGTCATTGATGCAGGCAGCGGGCATGCAAACTCCGGAGACCTTTGGGCAGCCTGACGCGAATCTCAAAGACTTGGATCTAAAAGGGCCGCTTGAAGAGCTGATGGTCTAACGAGGCTGTTGGACGAGTAGTTCGCTTTCTTCGTAATCACTCGCTAGACCGTTTAGTATGCGCGTGGTGCTATGTGATTAGGCTGGGCTTGCCGTGCTTGCGATAAGACCAAAGATGATCGCAGTAGCAGTTGTCAGTGTTGCGGTGGTAGCTAAGTGAAGTGCATTGAGCTTGCGATTGCTTGCAAATCGTCCCCAGGAGTACAGACTAGTTAGTCCCCCTGCGACGATAGCCCAGAAATATAATGTCAGCAGCAGCCCGTAGTTGCTTACATGAGACGGGCGAAAACACATGACCAGTGATGGGAATGCCAGCAGAAAGGTCAATGCAAGTGAAGCCTTCCATGGATATTGATTTGCTTTCGAGTCGTCTTGCTTACGAAATGTTTGACTCGAGGTAACTGCATCCAAAATAACCCAAAGGAAAGCAGCGGCCAGTTGATGGAAGAATACAATGGCTAGATTGAATATTAAGATCTCGGGACTTATCATCGATTCCTCTCTCTTTGAACTGTAATACTCATTCTATTTTAGATAATCGTCTCTCGAGTGAATGTCGTGTAATTGACGACAAATGGCGATGTTGTAGCGAAAAATGCAGTTGTATGTCTGCCTTGAAGCATGGTCAAATGCGCAATAGGAAACTCCTCTTCCTAAATCTTCTGAAGGCAGTGACTGATTCAAAGGAATCTACCATGAATTCACTATTAAGAAGCAACTCCCAAAGACGGTTGCTCCCGATTCTATCTTTCGCCATCGTCGTTGGAGTCCTCCTGCCCGACGGGATATCCGCAGAACCTCAGGGGCAATATTATCGAATCGATTTTACGGAACTCAAATATCAGAATGAGAGTTTCGAAGCAGTTCGGGAGGTGTATCTCGAAAATGCAAAAGAATTTGCATTCGATGAAGAGGTATACGCACTACCTTCTATCAGGCTCGCCGACGGTGGAGAATACTTCCCGGTGAATACAGAATTGTCTAATGAAGACTACTGGCTTCGTCTGGAATTCATAGTCCGATTCCCAGCCAATGCTGATACGAAAGGGACCATTCGCCTAAAGGTGGGTAACGACCAAAGCAAGATTCTTGAATTTAAGCTAAGGCCAGCGGATGCAGATCCGGAGCTCCGTGACCTGTTTTGGAGAAAACGTGCCGAGTACTATCGCGGCCTATCATTTGACAATAGATCCAATGCCGGTGCGGCGTGGTTTAGGTATCAATACCGCAAGAGTGTTGCACAGTTGTCAGATTCTCCGGAATCCGAGTCGCTTAGAGAGCAGTTTCTTCGATCGCAACGCTTCAATAACAGGTTCAATGACGAACGCACTTATGCCTTGGTGACAGGTGGTCGGGCCATCAGTGAAAATCTTCAGCTGCATGATCCTCTATTTGTAAGGGCGGAGCAAGAACCTACGATAGCCATTGATTCTCTGGAAGGAATTACAGTCAGAGAATTTGACTGGGAAAACTTAACTCAAGGTTTAACCCCCTCTAAGGATGTTCTGGCAAGTGCGATCCCGTACGATCAGCACGGTGTGTTCTTTCGGGAATTCCAAGGTGTAGTGGAACTCGTAGATCAATTGAAATCTCAGGGGAGTGATTTTGTCGTATTAGCAAATGCTGGTGCTCAGGATGCTGAGACACGAAAGTTTTATGAACGCCAGCTCTGCCTCTCATTAGACAATGCAACGCGTTTGTTGGGTGCTCAGATGATCAAGAGCTTGGCATTGACCGGCGGAGATCTCTATTTAAGGACAGGAACCGATATTGCTTTACTACTAGAGCCAACTCCAGCAGGAGAAAAAACCCTGCTCCCTTTGCTCGCGACGCAAATCGCGGCACGTGCCTCGCAAGATCCGGATGCCAAAAAGGTATCGGGACGTTTAGGGGACATTGCCTACAGCGGTTTTCTGTCCGAAGATCGTCGCATCTCTACTTACTTGGCAACCATCGGCGGTAATGTTGTCGTTACCAACTCCATCGCTCAGTTGGAGCGGCTTCGTGGAGTCGCAGAACAGAAGGTCGATTCATTGGCTAGCCTGGATGAGTTTACATTCTTTCGTGATCGATACTCGCTTGAGAGTGAACACGAAACTGCTTTTGTGTTCATTTCGGATGCGACCATTCGCCGTTGGTGCGGTCCGCAGTGGA
This sequence comes from uncultured Pirellulaceae bacterium, assembly GCA_938082855.1. Classification (GTDB taxonomy): domain Bacteria; phylum Planctomycetota; class Planctomycetia; order Pirellulales; family Pirellulaceae; genus UBA721. The sequence continues at coordinate 17,315 of CALKCC010000079.1, forward strand.
GAATTACGTCCGCACGTCGTACGCGAGCAGTAGCGAAAATGGTCGAGCTCCAGGCGGCAAATTTGGATGACTTGGTACACCAACGTATCAAAACGAAGACTGTGGATGATGCAGGAATTGAGCAGATTGATGCCGGACGATTGCAGGTTACTCCTAGTGGCGTGCAATCCGATGTATATGGAAGCCTTGAATTCCAAACGCCGATTGGAGAATTGGACGTCACGAAAGTTTCCAAAGCCGAGGCGGATGGTTATGGACGTTGGCGTGCCGGGTACCAGAGTCGTTGGCGTAACTTCTTCGATCCCATTGGAATTCAACTTTCCCTGCGGGAGGGTGTCATCGAAAGTGATGTAACGGTCATGCCATTGATCGCTGGCACAGACTATCGGGAATTGATTGACGTGTCACAGGGATCGACGCTTACTGCGACGTCCGGTGATCCTCATGCCGAGTCGGTCATGCACTTCGTCTTATCCCTTAATCATGAATCGGAAATGCTTTCCGACCTCAATCGAAACGTCGGGAATTTCATTCCAGGTATTCAGGTTGATCTATTTAGCTGGATTGGAGACTCGGTCTCAATCTATGCAGACCAATCGCCCTTCTGGGATGAATGGCTCAAAGTTGCTGAAGCGGCAGATAGTGGTCGTGGCTTTGAGAGTCGTGAAGCGACCGAGTTCCTTCAGGCTAATCTCAATCGACTGCCGGTTGCTGTGAGACTGGAGATCTCAAGCGGTTTGCGTTTGGGACTATTTCTCGCGGCAATCAGGGGATTCGCCGAATCAGCGGCTCCTGGGCTTTTACAGTGGGAAACACTCAAGCATAACGAACAACCCTTTGTCAGCATCGCTTCGCCAATGCTATCGGAGGAAGGAGAACTACCGGATGACCTGCGGATTTATTACCTAGCAACAGGTCAGCAGTTATTAATATCGCTAGATAAAGATATGATCACACGGGCCATTGACCGTGAAAAAGCACGTATAGATGGAAAGGGAATTCCAGCAGGAGAGCAAGCGTGGATTGATAGTAACCTGGGAGTCAAGATGACAGAACAGATGACTCGTCTCTATATGCCGCTCATTGAAGAAGCTACGGCCAGAGACATGCAGCGACTCTCGTTGGCGAATTTGGCCATCCTAAATGAATGGAAAAAACGCTATCCCAATCAGGATCCTGTCGAGGTTCATCGGAAGTTTTGGCAACGGAGGTTGTTGTGTCCGGGAGGCGGCGAGTATGTTTGGAACGAAGTACTTCAGCAGATGGAATCTTCCGTATTTGGTAGTCGAGCCAATCCTAAAATGCCAGCCCAGACTCCTGTTCCCAAGCTTCTGCGAGAACTAAAGTCAGGAGAGTTTGGAGTGTCTTTTGAGGATGGCGGAGTACGAGCTCGAGTCCAATTGAAGTTGAAGTAGCAGGCCTCTCTGAATTTAGAGTATGCATGCGTCCTGCCGACGTTGATTCGTTGACAGAATCTCTTATGCTAGGCAACCTAGTGTAAAACCTGTTTGCATCAGAATCCATGTCTAGTAACTCAAACGCTCGATCATTCTATGTTCAGTTACAGGAGACAGTTGGAAGCCGGTTGCCACTTGACTGGTTGAGAAGCCAATGGAATCATCAAACGTTTGTCTGGATGTGACAAGCGTGGGTTAAGGTCTGTCAGGTCTGCCGATTTGGTTGGTTATTTAATCGGAGATTTACCGTATCCTTTCCAGACCCACTCAATGGCGTGTGGCATGAACTGCGCTTTAGCGTTGCGAATGCCGTGACCCGAATTGCGGCAGAATAGGTATTGGTATTCATAGCCTTTTGCTTTTAGCACTTTGGCCATTTGGTGATTGGCTTCCACCCAGTCGTGCATGTCGTCTCGCATGACGTTTGGATTCAGTAGGTCACGGTCGCCGACAGAAATGAACAGACGAATAGGTTTTTTCGGACTGTTAGGGATGATGGTTTTATGGAAACCCCAGGCGCCATCGGGATATTTCGGGTCAAAGGGCCATGCCTGATTTACAAACGTGCCGGAGGTGGTGAGCACTCGGCGATATAGATCGGTGCGGAACCACGCCATGATTAACGAGGCTGAACCACCGGAACTGGATCCCATGACGGCTCGGCCTTCCGGATCTTTGGTTAATTTCAGTTGATATGTCTTTTCAACTCGAGGAAGCACCTCGGTTTCAATGTATTCGGCAAACAGTCCTGACATGTTGTCGTACTCGCGTCCACGTTGGTGTCCCTGGGCATCACCGCCACCATTTGCAATTTGGATCAATACGATTGGTGGTATGCGCTTCTGGGCAATCAGGTTGTCCAGGATTCGGGGCAACGTCATGTTGGGTTTCCCTTTGGGGCCGTCGTGACAGACCATGAAGGGAGCGTCGGTGCCGGCTTTTAGTTGTTTTGGGATATAGACAGTGATTTGTCGTACGTAGTCGATTTCGTGGGTATCTACGATCAGCGTTTTTGGGTTGTTTGGATCCACCGTGCCGAATTTCATCCGAGCGATTCCAGGATTGAAGATCTTAGTCTCTTTGGAGTCGATCATGAATTGTCGAACACTACCTTGTGGTACACCTTCAACAATCTTGGATTCAGGAGCGGGGATATATTCGGGGCCGATAACGAAGTTTTCGTAGGCATCTAATGGCGGGCTTTGGCCAGGTTTTAGCAACTTGAATGGTGGAGCGCCGGCGGCATCGAATTCACGCACAGGCGGTGCTGCATCGGAGGTTGCTGTTAATAGTAAAGTGAATAGTAGAGCAATCGCCGGCAGCTTTGACATGGTAGATACTCGTATGAAATATAATTAGATTTTCGATGCAGCCTTTGAAGACTACTAGATAATTGATCCCGACTGCAGTTTGTGGCAACTCAGGACTGACGTTATTGTCGGATATGACATAGGCCGGGTAAAGTGGGGAGGCGATAAGGTCCCACTGAAGTTAGGAGGCATTGATGTGCCAGCGTTGGTGGGATGAGCACAATGGTTTATGCATTAGCAGAGAAGTTTTCTTGTAATTGATATGAGTTAGACTACAGTGTAAATCGAATTGTACGTTTCATAGCTGTTTTAACTCACGAACCTATATGGACTTTAGCTTGCGACTTAAGGCTTGCTGTTGTTTGGTCATTGCCATTATTGGTGTTGTCCAATTCTGTATGCCTGCATCAGACCGTTTGTCTGACCAAGGATGCCCAGATGCTAATCCGGTAGCATTTGTAGAGCGAACACTTCTTCGACCATCCACTAAGCTTAAGCGTGCTGAGTTACGTCAGGTGCTTGGCGTCATAGGTAAGTTGCTAGTTGCAAATAATCAAGCGGATCTCGAAGTTCTTGAATTCCTTGGCAGGCAAGTTGCGGAAGTGAAGACACGCAAAGAACTCCAGGCACTGCTTATGCCTTATGTTCTATTGCAGGTCGAGATCAACCCAGAGTCCCGCGTGAAAATTGGTCCTTCTGAATCAGAGGTACTGCGACACAAAGTGGATTTAGAGAAAGGTGTGGCGAAGCGATTTTTATTGCAAGTAGATAATCATGCCGGCGTGACCTCCACCCTGAACATCAGCGCCGTTGACCTCTCGCTAGAACCTCCGCAAACAGCGGATTGGATTACCGCTGTTGTGGTTAATGAAGCTGGGATCTCCAGTAAAATGTCTGGGCAAAGGTTAGAGTATTTGGTCGTTGAACTTGTTGCTAAACAAAGTGGCTTAAAGGAAGTTAGGTTGGTTGGCGATGCCGGCCAAGGAACTCAAGACTTAGGCTTTCGCGCAACGGCCGATCTGTTGATTGATGTTAAATAGAGAAGAGGTTAACGCCGATGAGAAAATTCATCTCGCTGCAAATGATTCCGTGCTTAATTGTTTCGCTGGTCATGAGTCAATGCAATTACGGATTGCACTCTCAGGAACCAAGTAAAGTCGATGAGCCTTTAGCCGTTCCTGTACAGCCACTTTTGTCTCATGTTCACCGGCTTTGTGAAGCAATGGAAATCGTCGGTCGTCCATTGGCAGAAGAGGCGTTGCAACAAATTGCCAAGATCAAGAAGGCCGACGATCCTGCCCGAGTTCTAACGGAAGTGCAGGATTTGTTTGACCCTTTCTGCGTTGCGGTCGTAGACGTCGCACCGACCGGAGCTCCGAAGGTGAGTCGAGGCCCGGCATCCACGAAGCTTCTTGAGCAAGGGTGGCGTACCTTTTTGGTCAAGGTCATCAACCGCCACGGTCGCACCGGCCGCCTGTTTGTTGAAAGTCCAAATGCTCAGCCACTTCCGAATGCACCTGCATCTGAAGTGGATAAGCGTTGGATGCAAATTAGCTCGTATGATGGTCAGCCCTTGCGGCCAAATCTAAGCGGATTGGCCATTGAATATCGTATTGTCCAAATCTTCAGCCGTGACGCGGGTCCCAAAGAAGCGGTGCTCGAATTCACCGTTAGTGGTGACGCCAATGGCGACGACGCCTTAATTCGCGAATGGCGTTTCGACAAGGACGAGGATGGTTGGAATGCAATGAATCAGATTAAGGTTGATGCCAAGGATGGTTCGCTACAAATCGAATCGACCGGAGACGACCCGTTTATGGGCGCAGAGGTCGTTTCCCGCGGAGGAGGTTTTGTATTGCGATTCTGGGCCAAAACGGATGTGGTTGGTATTGGGCAATTGTTTTGGTGGACGAAGGACATTCCCTATGCAACCGGGAACAGACAAACGAATTTTATTCTTGAACCGAACAAAGAGCACTTATACGAGGTGCCGTTTCATGTGGAAGGTGAATTGGCAGGAGTAAGGCTTGACCCTCTCGTTAAGCCGGGGAAGATGAGGATCGATTGGATCGATCTGCATTCGCAGCAAAGAAACGAAAATTGGGCCCGACTTGAAACAACGTTTCAGTGTGAAGCTAGTACTCAGGTGACATTCCGAGTGTTTGACGAACAGGGGCTTCCGGCATTTGCTAAATTCGAAGTGCGAGATAGTGAAGGCCGGATCTACCCGGCGCAGTCCAAGCGACTTGCTCCGGACTTCTTCTTTCAAAGACATATATACAGGGGGGATGGCGAAGAGCTTTCGTTACCACCTGGGCAATACACGATTACATGCTCGAGAGGTCCGGAAACCCTGCCTGAAGTCCAATCGCTAACGGTGGGCAGTGAGCCGAAGGAATTGCTGTATCGAGTACGTCGTTGGATTGATCCCTCCAAAGCGGGTTGGTGGTCCGGGGATCATCATATCCATGGTGCGGGGTGTTTGCATTACAACAATCCAACCGAAGGCGTAAGTCCCGAAGATATGATGCGACATATTATGGGCGAGGATTTAAAGGTGGGGTGTAGTCTTACCTGGGGTCCGTGCTTTGATTTTCAAAAACAGTTTTTCACTGGGGATGTGGCTCCGGAATCTCAGTACCCATATCTCTTGCGATACGACATTGAAGTTTCTGGTTTTGGCTCGCATATGTCGGGGCATCTGAATTTGTTGAATCTTAAGAACCAAATCTATCCAGGAGGAGATTCGAAAGACCATTGGCCAACATTGGGTCTGAGTACGTTGAAGTGGGCTAAGCGCCAGGGGGCGGTTTGCGGCCCAGCCCATTCTTCGATAGGCCTTACGAGTTTTGTCGGTCGTTTGCCTGATACGGAAGGAAAGGACGGTGAAAACCTGTTGCCAAACTTCCAGATTCCTGCCTATGACGGAATTGGAGCCAATGAGTTTATTGTCGATGTGACGCATAGAGTGCCAGGGGCGGACGGCAAGTTAGTTCCGGCCGTAGATTTCATTTCAACGATGAATTCAGATCGGGTTGCGGAATGGAATATGTGGTATCACGTCCTTAATGCGGGCTTGCGAGTGGCAGCTAGTGGCGAGACAGACTTCCCTTGCATGAGTGGTGAGCGAGTCGGAATCGGACGCGTATACGCTCATGTTGACGGTCGCCTGACGTTTGATAAGTGGGTTCAATCGATTGCTGACGGTCGCAGTTATGTTAGCGACGGGTTCACTCATTTAATTGGTTATCGAGCATCCGCTGCGGATGGCAAACAGGTGGTGGATGTCGGCGTTAATGGCAGCGAGTTAAAGTTAGAACAACCAAAGCGTGTGCGTTTTTCGACAAAGGTTGCAGCTTTGTATGGTAGTCCAGAGTCTGATTCGCCCTTGAAGCAGAAAGTTGAATTAATTGTAAATGGCTACCCTGTTCAATCAGTGAATGTGAAGTGTGATGGTTCCACGAAGGATGTCACTTTTGAAACTCCATTGGTTAAAAGTAGCTGGGTGGCAATTCGTGCCTTCCCCAATGCCCATACCAATCCGATTTACGTAGTGATTGATGAAGAGCCAATTCTTGGTTCGCTTGATAGCGTGCGTTGGTGTTTGGCTGGAGTCGAACAGTGTTGGAAGGCGAAGGAACCGCTGTACGCAAAATCTGAACTGAATGAAGCCCGTGCAGCTTATCGTCATGCTCGACTGTTCTACCAGCGACTTTTAGATGAGCATGCCCGTTAGTCGACGGCTGCGGAGTACGTCGATCTGAAAACGTGATGTTGATGTGATGCAAATAGGTGCAACACATTGAGACGAGATGAATGGCTAGCCCGAGTATCTACTAGTCTGATTTCGGCTTTAGCACCTCTTATATGTTTACCGGTGTTTGAACCGGTTAGACTTGGTAAGTGTAAATGAAGAGCGAATCCCGCCTCTGAAAAAGTAAATGGTAGGACCATAGATGCTTAAGAAAAGTTTGAACTACGTGCCGTGGAGTCTAATTGTGCTTTGTCTGGGCACGTCTCCGGTAACCCATTCCAAGGCGTTTGCCGCTGAACAAGTGGTCGAGGCTGATTTGTTAGTTGTTGGTGGTACGGAATCTGGATGTGCTGCGGCCGTTCAAGCTGCCCGTATGGGAGTAAAGCGTATTGTGCTGGTTAATGACATCGATTGGTTAGGTGGCCAATTCAGTGCCGAAGGGTTGGGAGCGATCGACGAGAATCGGTCACATGGCTACGACGGTTCCGTCCCGATTCCTCGTTCCGGGATATTTCGTGAGGTGATAGACGCGATTGAGCAACAGAATGCCGAGTTGTATGGAGGGATTAAACGGCCTGGAAATACAAGAGTCATCACGACCAGTCGGCCTGTGGTTTCCGAGAAAGTGTTCAGGACTCTGCTAGCTCCGTATGAAGAGTCCGGGCAGATACTAAGACTTTCGAATTATCATGTCTCATCGGTTGATGTGATAAACGATCGCGTTGTGGGAGTTAGGTTTGTCTCGTCTTCTGGTACCAAGCATTTGCGGGTGCGAGCCATCATGACGATTGACGCATCTGATTGGGGCGATGTCATTAAGGGTTCAGGAGCACGGTGGGATGCTGGATTGGATGCAAAATCCGAGTATGGCGAGCCAAGTGCACCTGCGTCTGGAGAACCTTCCACGGATATGAACCCGATTACCTGGTGTATGATTCTCGAGCAACAAAAGCAGCAAACGCTATTCCCTGAACCGAAAGGTTATGACGCTCGGTATTTCAACAATCTCTGGGGGTGGATTGACGAGAAGTTTTCATATACGACTAGGCGGCTTGTGGATGGTCAGGGTTTTAAAGAAATTGATCATCCAGACATCCTGCTGATTAATACGCCGGCGATTGATTATCCTTTGGACATCTATACGGCGCAAGTAGCGGCGAAACTAGAAGCAACCGAATTGGGGGCGTCAAAGAAAAATCTCGTTGCCATGACTCGAGAGCAGCGGCAGATCGTATTTGAAGATGCTAAGCAGCATTCACTGAAGTATTACTATCATTTACAGCAGCGTTTTCCCAAGTTTAGAGTGATGGGCCTTAGTGATGAATTTGGGACAAAAGACAGCTTGCCTCCGAAGCCGTATGTGAGAGAGAGCCTGCGTTTAATGGCCAAACACATAATTCGCGAACAGGAGGTCGTAGGATTAGGTTCTCAATCGAATTATGCGACGGCAATGTTCCCTGATGCAGTGTTTTCATGGCAGTTTGAAATGGACTTTCATCCCACGCAAAGATCCTGGACAACGGAACTGGCTGAACAGGGCCCGTGGGAAGCAGCATTCCGAGGGAATCGAAGGTTTGGACGCGGTGGGACGGGTCGCAGTGTCTTTCCACTTCGTGCATTAGTACCGGAAAGGGTGACTGGTTTATTGGGAGCTCAAAAGAATTTGGGGTATACGAGTATCGTTGGGTCGTCCTGTCGCCTTCATGACCAGTCGATTCATGCTGGACAGGCCAGTGGAGCGGTCGCAGCTGTCTGCCTGCGGTATACAGAAAACCCGGATGAATTCTATTTGCAACCGGAACGATTGGCGGAAATCTGGTCCGGTTTGTTAATGCCGCCGTCAGGAGCTCCTCTGGTTATATGGCCCTTTGCCGACGTTGATCCCTATGATCCCGATTTTGTTGCGATCCAGCAATTAGCTTTGCGAAGACTATTACCGTTAGGGCCAGCAGACACATCCTTTAAGCCCGACGATCTAGCTACAGGGGATTGGATTGGAGCATTTACGACGCGTGTTGAGGACTCTGGCTATAAAGTTCCGGAGTTTGCTGTTACCAGAAATGAAAGGCGTAGGACGATTGCCAGAGTGAGCTGGGAGCATGTTAAAACTCAGCCATTACCGAAACGGGTTTTTGAATCTCCTGACGATGCTGACGGAGATGGGATCGTGAATGCGAAAGATCCTCTTCCTTTTAATGAGAAAACATCAACGTGGGAGTTGGATCCTGCAATGGACGGGTTGCCTGACTTGGCGGAGCCGGTTGCAAATGATCTGATATTAGTCGATTTCACCAGATCCGATTCAGAGATCTCAAAAGGATTCCTGCGAGATGTTGGTTTGGAGTTTGATGAGGTGCGTGGATATGGTTGGAAACGTGATTTAAGTAAGAATGTTCGTTACCGAGAAGCGTCTGGAGCTTCGATCAAGTGTGGATTTGTATTCACGCGTGAAGAAGATGTTTGGGAGCGAAAGCTTGAAAATGGACGGTATAAGGTTCAGGTATGCATGGGAGATATCCAATTTCCGCAGCCGAAACAAAATTTGTCGATTGAAGGTGTCGTTGTGGCGAAAGACGTGGACACAAATTCCGGCTATTTCAAGGAATGCTCCACAATTGTTACGGTGACCGATGGCCGACTAACGTTGACGTTAGGCACTCCCAAAGGTGGAAGCAACACTGTGATTAACTGGCTAGTTATTGAACCGGTGGATTGAGATCGTTGTCGTTTAGCTATTTCAATTTCTTTGCATAGCGGAGGCAACGGATGAGCTCCTCCGTGTAGGGTACAACCGCCCAAATTAGCATGAACGAGGCATACCACTTCATGTAATTGTCCGGCCCCACGGGATCGTCTCTAAAACCAATACTCATACTGCCCGTCCAATTGAATTGAATGAGATCTAAAAAGACTGGCCAGTTGTAGGCTATCACTAATGTGAGCAAAAAGAACGGAATCGTTCCGAGGTAGCCGTGTAAATGTTGTTCCCAAACGGTAATCACTCGTTTTTCTTCCGCGTAGACCAAGTCTCTATGAGCCGTGATTTCGTGCCAGATAAAGAATCCGAGACACAGCATTAAAACTAGAACCGTCATTTCCAAATAGATAATCATAAACATCGGGGCACCAACCTGGAGTCCCATAAGGCAGTGCTGGACGGATTCTCTCACACCGCTGTTTTCTTCGATCTTAGTCTTCCGATGACACCAATAGTCGATGCCACCACAGAGCACCCATAAAGGTAGGAACAGAAAAAGGATCATGTTGTAAACAAGTTCTTCTACAGTCGGCATAGGAATCTACCATTAATCGAGTGCAGGTTGGCTATTGGCTGCTTCAGTTTGCTGCTTCTTCGCCCTAACTAAAAAGGCATGTAGCGATTCTGCTGCTAAGCCATGCAGCATCAGTCGATGGCCAGCACTGAGGCATGACTCGGGTATGATCGGATGGCGATTATTCACGAGTCCGAGGAAGCGATGGTCTTTGACTAGTGTGGTGACATAAAGGGCGATCGTCTCATCCAACTGAAGTGAATGGCATGCTCGCCAGAAGTCACTGTCCGTTAACAGTAACTGGTACATCGGAGTGTAGATTTCAATAGCTGCTTCCAGATCGATGAAGTTCAGCCATCGGTTTGGCATGTCGTCGAATTCGAAGTCATCACTGATAGCACTAAAGTCCAGCTCCCCCTTTGCCTCAAGAACAATGTCCTTTTCGTTTAGCTGACGATTCATTTCAATAATGAAGTTGTAAATGTTGAGGT
>CALKCC010000080.1 GCA_938082855.1 uncultured Pirellulaceae bacterium
AGTAATGCCAGCGATTGCGACAAATCCTGATGTGTTTCACTGTGGTGCGGCAGTGAAAGAGGTTGTTCAGGAATATCTTCGAGAAAAACGACAGGTTCGACCTTAAGGTTCTCGACGACTGCTGTTTCCGATTTGTCGTCGCAACCGGTTGTGACGGCAAGAGCCACACAAACAGACCAAGCAATAATTCGAAATTGAAGATTCATCATTCAATTGTTCCTGATGAGTTCGATTGTCAATTCCCCTGCGACAATCGAAGCTTTTCAATTATACGTCTTGGTTTGTTTTGGAGAGCGTTTTTTTATTTTCCTAAATGCTTATCTACCAGTCTCTGCCAGAAGTCTTTCCAGTAATTGTCGTAATAGTCATACGCCGCCGTTTCGATATGGGGTAGTAGAGACACTTTAGGAGCAGCCGCAGGATCGTAACCTTTAAGGTGCTTCTTCCCTGCACGGTCTCGAGGTGAGACAAATCTCCATTTACCATTTCCCAGTACTTCTTCACATAAGGCAGCAGCGGCTGGGTCATATGCTCGTAACTGTTCACGCGTATGGATGTGATTGTGATCGTGATCCATGGTGCGATTTGTGTTGTACCAGCATTGAAGCACCTCGGCCCAGTATTCGGCCTTGTTGCGTTGAGCGTAACAAATCTTAGGGCCACCAAATACGATTAAGACTTTGTCTTCGACAGTGACCTGAGCCTTAGAGTTTGTGGGCTTTCCATTGACCAAAATGTCACCGCCATCGAGACACTTCTTGATTAGTTCAGGAGATTGATCAGGAAACGATTTAACCAATGCTTCTAGTAGACTGACCGGTGTTTCGCTTTTAACGCGTCGATACCGCTGAGCAGCTCGTCCGTCATTCCAGATGCCTGCGGCTTTGGCTCGGGCATACGCGTCGGTTAATTTTTGAACCTGGGCTTCACTCATTCCGGCAAACTGAACCACATGCCCGAATTCGTGAATCAGGATGCTTTCGAGACGCATTCCACCTTCGTATTCCATAACGTCCTCTTCTGCGAACAAGACGACGCTTCGATCTCCGACCTTGGTGAGGAATCCCCGACTACGCCAATTATAAAAATCTAGTTCCTTGCCCGTCTTGTCTGATTTGAACTGTGGAATTTGCGAGGTGAGTTCGTCATGGCCTACTAAGATGCACAAAACTCGGCGGTCACGAATACGCTGAGCCACTTCTTTATCGATCGACGACATGATTTTGTCATACAGGTATGCTGCTTCCAAATGAGCATAATCAGAGACCTTGTCTGACGTGGCGATGAGGATGTCTTGTACATACGTTGTTTTTTTATAGAACGATGTATCAAGTTTATATTCCTCGGCCAGTTCTTTAGACAGAGGCTTCACTTCGTAAGGAGTCTTAGCCAAGACCGAAGAAGTTAGGAACAGCAAGACGAGGTAGGAATATCTAGTCAGTTTAGGCATGATGCTTACTATCAGACAAAGGAAGGGGAAGATTGATGTATCCATCGTACCGCCACGGTGTAGTTCTCTCAATTACCTGCTCATCGTGCTAGAATCTGTTTATGAAGATTTACACATCACTATTCGCTCTGTTCTTACTGTCCGTATCTTCCATCTGTTTCGCCGTAGAAACGGATTTGCCTGATGGAGTCCAAAACTCTCAAAATCCGGATGATATTTCGCTGACACCTCAGCAATCTCTCCAACGGATTACAGTCCCCGAAGGATTTAAGGTGTCTCTATTTGCCGGCGAGCCCGATATCCGGCGGCCGATTGCCTTTGATTTTGATGACCGAGGGAGATTGTGGATCGTCGAAAACTACTCACACCCAAAATATGATCCGGAGAACCGCAGTGATCGTGTCATTATCCTTGAGGATTCGGATGGAGACGGACAATTCGATCATCGCAAGACGTTTTGGGAGGGAGGACGTTACGTCACGGCAATTGCATTTGGCCATGGAGGAATCTGGCTGGGGAACACTCCGGAACTGACGTTTATTCCAGATCGGGATAGAGATGACGTACCAGACTCCGAACCGGAGGTCATTCTAGATGGCTTCGAGGTGAGCAGTAACAACGTCTTGAATAATTTCCATTGGGGACCGGACGGCTGGCTGTATGGTGCCATCGGTCTAAATCCAACGAGTCTAGTCGGAAAACCTGGCACGCCTAAGGAAGATCGAGTGGCGATTTCGCGAGGCATGTGGAGAATGCATCCGATCACCCATCGATTCGAACGTATTGCCGATGGAATGGTGAACCCGTGGGGAGCGGACTTTAATGCAGTCGGTGACTTGTTTACCGTTAATACGGTCATTGCCCACTTGTGGCACATTGTTCCGGGGATGTACTGCCAGCGACGGGCGAATGAAGGTGATAGTCCCTACGTCTATCAACGAATTCAGTCGCACGCGGATCACTTACATTGGGGAGGTGGAACCTGGCAAAGTTCTCGAGAGACTACTGAGACACATAGTGTCGCGGGAGGCGGTCATGCTCATTGTGGCGCGATGATCTACATGGGAGATAATTGGCCGGACAAATATCGGGACAAACTCTTTACGCTGAATCTACATGGGGCTCGAGTGAACCAGGAAATGTTGCTTCCCCACGATTCGTCTTATGTGGCCAAACACGCCGATGACCTCTTTATGGCCAACGATGACTGGTTCCGTGGGCTTAGTATTAAATATGGGCCCGACGGTGGAGTCTATATTACGGATTGGCATGATTTTGGAGAGTGCCATGATAATGACGGTAGCCATCGAACCAGCGGCCGTATCTATAAAATGATATACGGTGAAATCAAACATTCGCCGTTCGACCTGCAAGAAATGACGGATTCACAGCTGGTTGAGATGTTAACGCACAAGAACGAATGGTTTGTCCGTCATGCCAGGCGAATTTTGCAGGAACGGTCCCTCCAGAAGGCACTCTCTTTGGCGACTCAAGAACAGATTCGAAGTCGTTTCGAAAACGGCCGTCTTTCAGAAGTTCAAACGTTGCGATATTTGTGGACGCTCTATGGAATGAATGCGTTATCCGCGAAGCAATTGGAGGAACTAACTCATCATCGCTATGATCATGTCCGGAAATGGGCGGTCAAGTTATTGTTCGATCAGGGTGAACCGGAGGGTTTTGGAGACATTGTCCTGGAAGGCGCTGTGCGTCTCGGACTGCAAGGTAGGCTTGTAGAACTGGCATACGGGGATACCTCCGCTGCAGTTCGACTGGAGATTGCTAGTGCGATGCAAAAAATGTCTTTGCAGAATCGCTGGATCTTGGCACAGACCATGGTGCGTCAATCGTCATTGATAGAAGACGAGATGCTTACATTAATGGTTTGGTATGCGATTGAACCTCTTGAGAATGCCGATCGAGATCGATTTTTGCAGCTCGCCACGAATTCAGTGAGCCCGTTGTTGCAGCGGTTTATCATGCGTCGAGCTTGTGAAGGTGAGACGCCTGAGCTGGAGGATGTTATTCGTACCATCCATAGTTATGCCGGGCGTCGTCAAGATATGTTCACCGGGGTATTGGAAGCTCTGGATGGAAGCGGCTTGCAGGCTGAACCCAAAACATGGGGGCCACTCTATCGGGAACTGATCAAGGCAGACGATGCCCTCTTGCGTTCTCAAATCATTCGCCTAGCTGGGATATTCGGAGACGAAGGAGCGTTAGACAGCCTGCGAGGCTTGCTGGGTGATGAATTATCGGAACTTGACGAACGCCAGCAGGCTATGAGAGCCTTGGCGGGGATCCCCGGTGGATTGACTACGGAGTTGTTGCATGGAATGGTGTTCGGCGGAAGCGAACTGCGGAGTGAAGCTCTGAAACAGCTCGTCCGTTTAAGTAATGAGCAGACACCAAAGATGTTATTAGAGGTGTTTGGTGACTTTGATCAAAACCAACGCACAGATGCGGTGACTGTGTTGGTGACTCAGCGATCGTCAGCCTTGCAAATGTTAGCTGCGATTGAATCCGGCGAGATTGATAAATCAGTTGTTAACGCTTTTTCCCTGGAACAGTTGAGAGCTTTTAGTGATCCAGACATTGATAAGAAACTGGAATCCATTTGGCCCGCCGGATCTCAACAAGATATAAAGGCGAAAGAAATCAGTCGCCTACGTGGTCTGTTGAGCTCGGAGTACCTCAGTCAGGGAGATGTTTCGCAAGGCAGGCTGTTGTTTTATAAGACATGCTTCAAATGCCATCGGCTATTTGGGGAAGGTGGCCGCGTTGGCCCAGATTTGACTGGCTCGGGTCGTAAACAGGTCGATTATTTGTTGAGTAACCTGCTCGATCCGAGTGCAGAGATTGATGCAGCGTATAAGTTGACGACCGTGATTACAACTTCGGGGCGGCTATACAGCGGCTTTGTGACGCACCAAAACGATCGGTTTTTAAAACTGCAGACACAAAACGACGAAGTGCAACTACAGATGAATCAAGTGGATGAAATCATTCCGACGAATAAGTCGATGATGCCCGAAGGGATGTTGCTGGAACTAAAGGACGAACAGATTCGAGATTTGTTTTTGTATCTCTCCGGACCCAAACAAGTACCTCTGCCACCGGCCGAGCAACGCTAAGGCTTCTCTTGAAAGAGGCTTGCTTCGAAGGAAATCTTCCCCAGCGTATTCTTGCCTGGGCGGATTTCCAATTGGAATCTCCCTTTAACCCATTCAGGTCTTCCAACAACATAGCCGGTACGCTCGTGCCATAGTTGAAACTCCCATGTGCCAACAGGTAGGTTGGGCAGTTCAAACCGCCCCTCTGCGTCCGTCATGGCAACGTAGGGAGTGTCATGAATCATGACCCATGCTTGTTTCCAGGGGTGAATGTGACATCGCATAGGGAGGGGGAATGGTTCCGGTTCCTGGTATTTCAATTCGATGTCCTGATTGATTGGTACCAGAATGCTACTCGGCGGATTCCTGAAAGTATTGAGAGAAAAGGTCGTTCCAATCGGATCCTGATTGATGCACTTGAGAGACTGTTGCCCGGCCCAGAGTGCAACCGCACGTGGTTGGAATCTGCAATGGTGAGATTTGATGTGAACAGACTTCTGGTTTCGATAGAAGTCCGGATGGATCGGGATTTCGCGACCACGAGGAACTCGAATCCAAATATATAGGTTGGCAATTCCTCCACGTTTACCTACAAGCAGAGACTCGTCGACGATTTCGTCAGTGTACTTGGCGCAGTAAGAGAGATCTTTGGTGACAGGAAGTTTTTTTACCGGGGGAATGTCGCCATGGATCACAAAGCGTCCGGTGAGACTTCCCCATGGTTCGGCCGAATTGGCCGGCGAAGCGAGTGAGGCTCCAAAGAGGAAAAGGGCGAGGACCGTAAGTCTGAAGGCTTGGGGAGTCATGGGATTAATTCGTTTACAGTCGATTTAGCAATTCCGTCACTTTGGTCTCGAAAAGCTCCTGCCATTGGGGATCTAAAATGCAGTCGCTGTCCTCCTGAGCACCACCAACATTCTTAAGTTGTTCAGCCGTTGGACAGTAGTAGATGTAGCCATTGGTGTATCCCGCGACGAAAGTATTAGGGTGAGGTGATCGCTCCTTGATCCCGAGTCCAATAGGGACTGTTAATTCACCAGGAAAGGTGATCATCACGAAACTCCCCAGTCTGAGAGCCATGACTTCTACGTCGATCGTTCGCTTGCCAGCATCCACATTCTGTTGTTGATGCATTTTCAATAATCGCAGGTTGGCATTCACTCGCGTTAGTTCTTCCATGCGGTAAATGTTCTCTAAATAACTATTCATGTTTTGACGGTTATTCGCGTCCATTAACTCTAGATAGCGATGCCCTAGCTTTTTGTCATGAAGGTAACGACTGATATGGTAGGAGGGCGCATCAGGGGAAAGATTGTGTTTGTTGGTTAGGTGAATGAATTGACGTAAATTCAGAGTTGTTCCCCGAAAGCTGTTCACTAGAGTTTCCCGATACAGTTCCAGCTCGGAGATGCGAGGGGCGAGGTTGGAACGTGGAAGGGAAAGTGTTTCATTGATAACGAGTAGTCGCTGGTCATCATTGGCCTTGGCCTTACGGATGCCTTTGAGCGTGCTTAGGCCGAGCAAATTTCCAAGTGTCTCGGCATTGCGGGGGTGATCAACATCTTTGTAGGCAATTGGATTGATGTCTCCTCCACACCCCTGAACGAAAAGAGCGATCGTCCCTTCATCAAGATTGTCTTCAATGACCTGTGCTGCGTAACCTGTCATGTCCGAGGTGTCTCCTGCACTGACGGGGGTCCCCTGGATGGGATGGCAGGCGAAATTGAAGAGGACGGCCAGTGTGTCCCCGTTTTGTTTGTCGACTCGCAAGATACCAATTTCAGGGTCGATAGGTCCGGTGGAGAGGATCTCCTTATTGGGAGGCAGGGAGTAAGCATGACGGACATCGATTTCTCCCCCATCCTTTAACTGCATCCGGCGATTTTCCTGAATGCGATCTTCATGCCCGCGTCCTGCTGTGAGCGTGACGGGGACGAGTTCACGATAAGCCTCTTGAATGACCTGAACAGTGAGGTCTTCTGATTTAGGACTTGGAGTCCCATGGCAATGGCTTGCGTTGAACATGATGTTTTGAGTGGGAATCCCCAGCTTCTCATTGATTCGCCCGCGAACATTGCTTTGGAAGTCATCCGGGATCGACCCAATTTCACCAATGGAGACAACATCCATCGTGACGATCACTAGCGTAGTATCTTCGCTTTTGAGGACTAATGCCCGGGCGTGAAGCGGGATTTCTACCAGCTTCTTGGCTGGGTGGGTGATATCTATTTTCGCAGCGCCTGCTGTTAGTTCCGCAGCCTGGCATAGAGTGGAGAATGTGAGAATGCTGAGTGTAAGCAAGGAAAGCTGCAAATGCCGCATCAGTTTATGCCTTTGTGTTGAAAGTGGATTCGGAGTTACCGGATATTTTAAACGACAACATGGCATGATGCACATGTTCGTCAGACGCCTAGCACTTTTACCAGGATTCGTTTGCGCCGGCGGCCATCAAATTCGTAGTAGAAGATATGTTCCCAAGGACCTAAATGCAGTTGCCCATTGGTGATTCCTACGACGACCTCACGCCCCATGATTTGTCGTTTGTGGTGGGCATCGGCGTTGTCTTCGCCAGTGCGATTGTGAAGATATCCTCCCTGTTGCGGGTCGGTTCCGGGATCAAATGGTACTAACTCTTCCAGCCAGCGTTCGTAGTCTGCATGAAGTCCTGATTCATTGTCATTGATAAAGACACTGGCGGTGATATGCATGGCATTGACTAAAACCATACCGTCTTCGACTCCACTTTCCCGTACGATGCGTTCCACATCGCGATGAATAGAGATAATGGCTCTGCGCTCGGGTACATTGACCCACAATTCTTCAGTTTGAGTTTTCATGGCATCACCGTGAATCTGAGGGGGATTAAAAAATGCCTCTCAGTCTCAGCGAATACTGTGACGAGAGGCATTGAGTTGTCATTGAGTGTAATCGTTACTAGGTAGTAAAGATATCACCTTTGAGGTGTCCGTCACTGTCAGAGAAACGTTCTGTTTTTACGTCCACGGCATTGAGCATACTTACGAACAGATTGTTCATCGGAACAGAGTCATCGTAACGAGTGTAGGTACCATGATTTACACCAAAGTTTTTACCGCCAGCCAGCAACAACGGGTAGTTGCGAGCATTATGCGTGGTGCTACAGGCACTACCGAAGAGCATTAACGTGTTATCGAGTAATCGTCCATGCTCGTCGTTGATGTTTTTCATCTTGTCGATCATGTAACTGTAGTGACTTGCTAACCAGGCGTCATACGTACTCCAGTTTTCCCATTGCGACGAGTGACTTAGGCCATGATGGCCGGTGTTGATGCCGCATGCCAAACGAGGGAAATGGTCGCCAAAACCGATACCATCTTCCCGAGCCATCATGTAAGTCATGACGCGAGTTACATCTGTCTGGAATCCGAGCACCATAATGTCAATCATGCTACGGATGTAGTTGGTTGGATTCTTCGTGGCATCGACCTCGAAATCAATGTGATCAGCATTGAAAGGCTTCATTGGGGTGTCGAGCCAGGACTCATTACGATTAATCTGATCTTCGACACTACTGAGTGAAGTCAGGAATTCGTCCAGTTTAGCTTGGTCACGACTTCCAAGTTTGCGGTTGAGGCGTTTGCTGTCTTCATGAATCAGATCAACGATCTTTTTACCTCGGGCAATCTCTTTACGGCGTTCGGCTGTTGCCGCTCCACCGTCCGGTGAAAAGTACCGCTCGAAGATCTCACGATGTCGATGTTCCGAGGGGATCGGTTTCCCGGCGTCATCAAATGACAGCGTCGAAACTCGGGATTGATAACCGACACCACCATCCGCTGAAAGTACAAACGACTTGTAGCGAGTGTTTTGACCAATCTGTTGAGCAGCAACCTGATCGACAGAGATGTTATTGGCGTAGTTGCTAGCTCCGACGTCACCACCTGTGAGCCAGGAGTCTCCAGCAAGGTGTCCGAGTAATTGACGTGAGCGTGGATGACTTAAACCACCGATGACCGTGATGTCGTCCCGATGTGGTTCCATACAGGAAAGCGTATCGGTGAAGGTGTAATCTTTACCTTCACCCATAGGGAACCAACTCCACTGTTTATGTTCTTCGGGCGTCTTATCCTTATTCGGAATACCACAGCCGTTGGGGAAGTACATATAGCATAATCTCTTCGGCACATCCGTAACCGAAGGAGCTGTTGTAGCCATGGCTTCGAGGTA
>CALKCC010000081.1 GCA_938082855.1 uncultured Pirellulaceae bacterium
AAGTGAGCATTGATGCCAGATTCGTCACAACGTACTTGATCTACATTGCGCATGATCAGTAGTTTGTCAGCCAGTGGTTTGAGAGGCTCTAGTACATCATCGAAGCCCTCCGTTTGCAGAGGAGAAGGGCATCCGAGTCCGAAGAATAGATTGAAAGCTCGGACAGGTACATCCTGTTGTTGCGTAGCCTGAGCTTGTTGGTGCATTTCATCCAGCAATGGCAGGCCAATGGCAATCGCTCCGGAGCCTTTGAGAATCGTACGACGATTTATTTTCTTGTGTACCATGTCTATTCTTCCGTTCGCGTTTTTAAAACCAGATCACTTTGCATGATTGCAGTCACCATTGCCGGATACGTACCACCATTTTCAGTCACCTGCTCATGTATTTGTTCCATGCTGCGGGCATCTTCAGGCCCCAGAGGCCTGCCAAGCATGAATTGAGTTAGCTTCCAAAGAATTGTTTGTTGAACTCGGTTACTCTTTGCGAGTAAGTCCATTAACTCGCCGGCAGACTGATAAGTAAGGGGCTTCGCCGTACCGGGTATCAGGATGTTACCATCTTCTCGCAAACGATTGCCATGCTCATCGCGTTCATGAAAAATGCCGATCCCGTCATACCGTTCGAGTCCGAAGGCGAGCGGTTCAAATTTAGAGTGGCAGCCTCCACAGGCATTGTTCTTAATTCGCATTTCGGCCAGAGACCGTTGCGTTGTTCCTTTACTGGAAGCAACGGGAGTTGTATCGACACAGGGCGGTGGATCTTTGACCACTCCACGGAGAAAATCGTGCATGACAAATAGGCCTCGCGTTACCATCGATGCATCATCTCCTCCCAACGTCAGTACGCTGCCCTGTGTCAGTATTCCCCCTCGATTTGCAGCAGATGTTAAATCGTAACGTTGCCAGCCGTCGCCCTGAGGGGTGAGGCCGTAATGTTTAGCAAGCGTGGGGGTTGCGAATGTAACCTGAGCATTCAGTAGGGCAGAAACCGGTTTTTTTTGTCTCCAAATGACTTCCCGAAAGAACTCTTTCGTTTCCGTCTTCATTTCTTCTGCGAGTTGGGATGACCATTGCGGGTACATTCTTCGATTTGGTCGTACGTTATCCAGATGACCCAGGTTGAGCCATTCACTAATGAATTGGAGGCTGTGCTCTTCGGCTCGAGCGTCTGCCAGCATCCGTTCAAGTTCCTGTTGATAACCAGCGGGGCTGAGGATGTTGCCGTTTTGAGCAGCTTGCAGTAAAGCGGCGTCTGGTGGCCCTCCCCAAATCATGTAACTCATTCGATTCGCCAGTTCATAGGAACTCAGATAAACTCTTCCGCCATCTCCACGTTGATTTTCCATCAGGTACATAAACCGAGGAGACTGCATCATGGCTTCGATCAGGAAGGGGATCGATTCCTGAAACGAACCATCGGATTCGGCAACAGCCACGTAAATGCCCATGTAGAGACTCAGTTCTCGCTCTTCCACAGGCCCTCGTAATATCCATTCGGCCATGCTGGTGACCGTGGCTCGTCGTTCCTTTTCTCCAAACGATGTGCGATTGGTAAAGCGTTTAAGAAAAGTACTCACATCCACTTGTTCAGCAACTTTTTGAGCGAGTTGTTGATAAGCTTCGATGTGTTTCAAATCCACGCTAAGGTTATACGCCGTATTGCTGAAGCCGTCGGCTCGAACGTCGGGGGGAAGAAGTTTGATTGCTTGCTTGGTGATGTCGACGCCGAATGTATGTTGAACCGTGGCAATGTACTCAGGGACGGTCAGGCGTCGGACCCAGATTTCGTCAGCTTGTGAGTCCACGCCGTAGATCGCCGGATCGATCACTTTCACCGTCCAATTAGCCCCACCTTGAATCCATTCTTTGAGGATGGATTTTTCTTCTGTTGAAAGCGGAGTTCGTTTTTTGGGCATTTCATCACTGGCAATGCTGTGGAGTAACAGGCTTTTCTCGATGTCTTTTGGGGTGATCGCGGCACCACTGTCCCCGCCTCGGAGAGCAGCAGACTGCTGTGCCAAATCTAGTCCTCCTTTGGCATTGGCCGTGTCATGGCATTCCAAACAGTGTTTGGTAAGTAATGCGGCAACTTTAGATTCAAAGAGCTGTTCATTGGCAGACAGTGGAACCGGTAGGTTTGCCACCGCGAATTCACCTGTCGAACCAGCCTTGTAGTTTTGAATAATCTCGTCCTTGGATAAGGCTCGGTTGTAAACTGCCGCCATGTGAATCGTGCCCTGCCAGCCACGGTCCCCTGATAGCTCATTGCCGAGCGCGAATCGGTAGTTGGAATCCAGATTTTCCATTGTGCCCGTGGATTTTCCTGAGGCGACGACTTGGCCGTTTAGGTAGAGTTTGGTTTCGCCGGAGCGAAGGCGAGTGTAAGCGACGTGTGTGATAGATCGGGTTAATGCAGATTTTGAAGACTCGATAGCTGGCATGCCATTAGTGGTGCCTCCTGTGGTTCGCAATCGTCCCTGCACAGCACCGGCTTCCTGACCGAGTGTGAAATTACGAGCTCCTGAATCACGACTCATCGTGAGGAATCGAGCAGGCCCGTCTTGTGTCAGGTTGTCCGTCTGAAACCACACTTCCATGGTGATTTCATGTGTGCGTCGTAGGGCGTCATAGAGCTTCTTGGCCGGTCCCGGCGTTTTGGCAATCGTATGCTGCAGGAAGGTGATCTTTCCAGGTTCGGTGCGGACCGCCTGAGGCTTATCAATGACCAGATTCATGGGCGACCCGACACCGGATCTATCTTTGATGATCTTTCCATCCGAATCAGCAAAGTCATAAAAGACGACTAGATTCTTGGCGACACGAGTGTCCTGCCCTAGGCCGGGAGTCGTTGAGGCAACCGTCATCAGAGCAATGACCAGGATGCTAAAGTTGCGAAGAAATGTTGCCATGAGAATCCCCAAAAGGAATTGGTGTATCAGTCTATTATTGGATTAGGAGGCACCCAATTCAACTTTAACGGATGTTTATGTTCTTACTATCGGTAAGTAAGTTTCTTGAGTGTTTACGCAAGTCTTCCGAATTGCCTAAAATACGGGAAGATCGATCAACGATAACAACGTCCAATAAGTAGAGTGAACAAAACATGCGACGAGCAATGGCTTGGGGAATTGTCTGTGGTTTTGCCATTTTGATGACAGCGTGCGACGCCAAGGTTGAGGTAGATATTCAACTCGACTCGGGCGATGATTCAAGTTCGCAATTGGAAGAATCTCCCGAGGTGAAAGAGGTGGAAGAAGTGTCAGAAGTGTCGGAACAAGAGCCAGAGTTGCCACAGGAATACAACGCCCTCAGTCTCGAAGAAGAATACGTTTTGATCCACAAAGGAACAGAGCGTCCTTATACGGGTGAGTTGACGGATAACAAATCCGAAGGGGTGTATACCTGTCGTCGTTGTAATGCTGCGTTATATAAATCGGAAGATAAATTTGACAGTCGCTGTGGCTGGCCGAGTTTCGATGACGAAATCAAAGGAGCAGTGACAAGGATTCCGGATGCCGACGGGTTAAGAACAGAGATCGTTTGTGCGAACTGCAATGGGCATCTGGGGCATGTGTTTTTGGGAGAAGGCTTTACCCAGAAGAATACTCGTCACTGTGTTAACAGTATCTCGATGAAGTTTGTAAAAGCAGGTGAAGACTTGCCACTTGTGATTCGCCTGAAGAAATAAATGTGTTGACAGCCTTTGGTTGCCATTCAACCGCGTAGAAAAAAACTCATGTTAAATATCGGATCATTCAAGACGAAAACCTGCAGCGGGATTGGGCGACGTAGTTTTCTACAGATGTCCGGTGCTATTCCGTTTGGTCTGGGGATGTCCGGATTGGGCGCGGTAACTGCTGACGAAGTCGATGACGTCGTGGCTCGAGCGAAGTCGATCGTCTTTGTGTTCCTATGGGGAGCTCCAAGTCATCTCGATACGTGTGACCCCAAGCCGGATGCGAATTCCGAATACCGTGGACCGTTTGGGGTTATCCCGACACGTACTCCGGGCGTCCACTTTACTGAATTACTGCCGAAGTTGGCTCAGCGTAGTGACAAATACACGTTGATTCGATCGCACATTCAGAGTGCTCCGGGGCATCCTGATGGCGGGACGGTGGCTTTGTCGGGCTTTGAAGAAAACCCCAAGCCTGTTAAGCCAAATTTCGGTTCCATTATTGCTCGGCATCGGGGATTCCGTGGCAAGCTACCTCCGTTCTTTTCGATCGCCAACGGCGTGGTGATGGATGGAGGCCGCCGTATTGAAGCATATGGTGGCGGGGAAATGGGGGCAGTTTATGACCCATTCATGGTCGGAGCTTCGGAGACTGGGGAAGTAAACATTCCCGCGCTGGCTCTCATGGACGACGTTAATCCGTTACGGATTTCAGACCGACGTACTCTGTTACAAAAATTGGATGCGGTACCACGGTCACTAGAATCCGCCAAGTTTCGAGATTGGAATCGAACCTACCAGCAGGCTTATGGGCTGATTACCGATCCAACAGCCAGGCAGGCATTTGATCTGACACGGGAATCCAAGCAGACTCGACAACGCTACGGCCAAAGTGTATTTGGCCAAAGTGCTTTATTGGCTCGCCGGTTAGTCGAAGCAGAAGTGCCGTACATTCAATTAAATTACAGTCGCCATGTTGAGGCGATTACGCCAGGTTTTGAATTTGGCTGGGATACTCACCTATACAATTTCTCACTGTTACAGGATCAACACTGTCCGATCTTTGACCGAGCGTTCTCGGCCTTTTTGGATGACATTTACGATCGCGGATTGATCGACGATACTTTGATTGTGTGTATGGGCGAATTTGGTCGAACGCCAAAAATCAATGTTCGGGCTGCTCGCGATCATTGGCCTCAATGTTACTTTTCGATGTGGGCTGGTGCAGGTCTTCAGACCGGCCGCGTGATTGGTGAAAGTGATAAAAATGGTGAACATCCTGTGACCCGCCCGATTACGCCGCTGATGGTGGGAACAACGATCGCGGAGTTGGCTGGTGTCGATTCGCAGGCACGAGCTGAAATGCGTGTGCTCGACGGAGGCCGAGTGATTGATGAGCTGTTTTAGAATTATGAGGCAGCCGTCACTTGTATGCTTGGCAAGTCTTGTTTGGCTTGTCTGTCTTAGCGTAACAGTCGTTCAGGCGGCCGATCCGATTCGGTTGACCCATGATGGCCGCATGAAGTTTACTCCGGTCTTTGTGGACGGTGGCGGATCATTGACCTATGTCGATTTCGAAAATCCCAAGGTGTTTCGACTTAGGACCATGAACTGGGAATCCAAAGAGACCAAAGTGATTCATGAGGCGGCGCCCGCTCCAGAATTCGATCCAGCCTACTCGGCCGATGGAAATTATTTTTCTTTCTTGCGAGCGACAGGTGGTTTGCAGGTAAGCCTAGTTATTAGAAATCGCAAATCAAATGAAGAAGTCCTGATCCCACCCGAACCTGGTTTTTCAGGGTATCGGACTCCGGCGATTGCTCCGGATAGTTCTCACATGCTGTTTTCATTTGCGAATAACTTTGGTCAGGATATCTTCCGCGTGGAAATGAATGGGCAGGGGCGGACTGCATTGACGGGTGCGAAGGGTATCAACGTTTGGCCCAGTTACTCGCCGGATGGTAAGAAGGTATTGTTTACTTCGACACGGGATGGCAATTATGAGCTGTACGAGATGAATCCGGATGGTAGCGATATCAAACGCCTGACCGATAGTCCCTATCAGGATATCCGGGGACAGTATTCCCCGGACGGAAAGCAGATTGCTTTTGTTAGCCATCGTGATGGGAATGCAGAAATCTATATCGCAAATGCAGATGGCACGGAGCTACGACGTGTGACAAGGCATGAGGAGCGAGACGACTATCCAACATGGCATCCTGATGGTAAACATTTAGTCTGTGTTGCAGAACGCGATGGCAGCCACGATCTTTATTTGCTGCCACTGAACGACTAAACAACTTCTGGAATGTGGAAAGACTGGATGATGAAAAATAAGTGTTTAGCAGGCTTGGCCTGTGTGTTGCTGTTAGCAATCACGATTGAATCGTTTGCTGGGCCGCGGCAGGAGATTCAGGATCGGAAGTACTTTTTCAAGTCAGCGAATATGCATGTGACGTATTCGGTGTTTGTGCCTTCGACTTACGATAAATCCAAAAAGACACCGTTGGTGATGGTGTTGCATGGCTTGGGGAGTCGAGCAGCTGAGATCATCCGGTATCCGAATTTAGTGGAAGAAGCTGAAAAGCGAGGATACATTCTGGTTGCGGCTGAAGGCATCAATAACCATGGATGGTATGGTGCCTACGGAAAGCGGGGAGGCAATCGGAAAGGAGATCCTGAAAACCTTGGAGAGTTGAGTGAGCAGGATGTACTCAATGTATTAGAGATTGCTCAAAAAGAATTCAACGTTGATGCCAAGCGAACCTACCTGATGGGACATTCGATGGGTGGATCAGGAACGTGGCATTTAGGAATGAAGTACCCTGAGAAATGGGCAGCATTGGCTCCTTTGGCATCGGCGGGGACGAACCACGATTACGATATGAAGAAGCTTAAAGGCGAATTGGCTGTGATTGTCGTGCACGGCGTGAAGGACTCATTGTGTCCTATCGGTGCGAATCGTCTGAAGGTTGCCAATCTGAAACGGCATGGTGTAAAGCATAAGTACATCGAGGACGCCAACGGCAATCATCTGAATGTGGCTTGGGAGAATTTCCCAGCGATCTTCGATTTCTTCCAAGAGAATGCTAAGCAAGACAAATAGAATAACTAGTAAACACAGAGATCAGTTGGGCTGGTCGCATTAGAAAATCAGTAGAGGAATGACATGGCAAAGTTAACAGCAGTATTTGGATTGTTGCTTATTGGTAATGGTATCTACGGATATACGGCAAGCGAGTCCGCAAGTGTAACAGCATTGATTCCGGCATTTGTTGGAATCGCTTTGTTATTGTGTGCGATCGGGTCGATTGTCAAACCGGCTCTCAATATGCACCTAATGCACATAGCAGCCTTGCTGGGATTACTCGGGTGCCTGGCAGCCTTAGGACGCCTGATTCCTAGTTTCTTCAAGGATGATCCGAACAGCTTAGTTCAGGTAAATCTAGGATTGATGGCAGTCTTATGTGGTGGCTACGTCTATTCATGTTTTCGATCCTTTAAGGAAGCGGGGCGTCGACGTCGTGCTGCAGCAGCAGCTGCTGCTCAGACTGAAGACAGTGCTATCAGTGAGACCTCGGCTGAATAAGTTTCTGCTGATTGGTGTCGTATCAAGACTGATAGGTCACTGATGTTTGTGGACTCTTCTCTCTCAACTCTGCATTTCACATTATTAGGAATGAGCGATGCTTTCGATTCACAAGTCATTGATTCACACGATCCTGTTGAGCACGGTCATTGTTTGTAGCCAATTTGGGACGTTGGTATCTGCTCAGGCGGATGGGCCAACCTTAGGGACTCAGAAAAGTGAATCTGGTATTCGCCATTCTTTTCTGGTTACCGGTTCCATCACAGCGATCATCGGCGAGGATAATCGAGTTCAATGGCAAGTGCCTGGGCGATCCCGTGACGGATTTGTATTACCAAATGGAAATGTGCTTGTCTCTATTAACAATAGCGCCCGTGAATACACGCGAGAAGGCGAGTTGGTTTTTCAGTACAAGTTAGATCCGGTCAACAAAGAGCTGGGGACTGTCGTGCGGCTTGAAAATGGCAACACGATGGTTGTGGAACGAGGAGTGAAGCCGAGAATTCTGGAGATTACTCCGGCTGGAAAAATCGACGTCAATGTGCCTTTGCAACCGGATACGGATAATGCCCACATGCAAACCCGTATGGCGCGCAAGTTACCTAATGGTGACTATCTGGTACCTCACCTACTTGGGTTTGCCGTCAAGCAATATGATCCTCAAGGGAATGTGAAGCGGACGATCAAAACAGACTTGGCTGAGCTTGGAGGGCGAGCGGCAGAGAACTGGCCATTCACCGCCATTCTTCTCAAGTCCGATAACATCCTGGTCAATCTTACACATGGAAACAAAACAGTCGAGTTTGATCAGGCAGGGAAGGTCGTATGGCGAGTGGACAACAGCCATGTGGCGGGCAGGTTTGATGACCCTTGTGGAGCTCAGCGATTAGGCAATGGTAATACGGTGATCTGCAGTTACCATCAAAAGGCTCCTGATAAGCCACGGGCATTTGAGATTACTCGTGACAAAAAGGTCGTCTGGGAGTTCTTTTCTCCGAGCGTTTCCTTGCACGAAATTCACGTGCTTACTACCAATGGCAAGTCGATCATCGAGTCATCACGAAAGTAATGCCAACAGGCAACTTGCTAAGCACCCAATTGTCAAATGTCCCAATGGCCGAAGCCAGAATTGCATTTAACCGCTTTGAGAATTGTTCAATTGTCTATTGGGAAATGACCATTGTTACTTGGCCAAATGGCTAAATGGCTAAATGGCTAAATGGCTAAATGCAATAAGGCACCCCCTAAAGGATTCGAACCTCTGTTTCCGATCGGAGAGATCGGCGTCCTGGGCCACTAGACGAAGGGGGCAAGTCATCACATACCCGAGGATTACTGAGAGTGTAGCAAACGCAGCTAACAGAATCAGAAATCCTGAAAAATCAACGTGTCTCTGTACTAATACAGACATCTACGGGCGAGATATTTCTATACTTATATTGATAGTGGAACCTGTCAAGGTAGTCGGACGCTCACCGCTACTGACAGCCACCGTTCACGGATGAATTACTAATGCCTGCCTCGCACTTGTTCGACCTGCTCTTCAACCCGGATCAAGCTCCGTCTAGCGGTCTCTTTATACTCATTGGCACGGACTACTTCCTGCAGCAGCAGGCGATCGATACCATTCTCGCAAAAGCCTCCCCTGAAGGCTCAGATAACGTTCGCTGGTTTAGTGACTCGGCTGAATGGGCAGAAGTGATCGACGAAGTCAGTACGGCCTCGCTCTTCGGAGGCGATGGAAAGCAGGTTGCCGTCGTACCAGCCGTCAACAAACGAGTGAATAACCGGGAGTCGTTTCTTTCGGCAAATAAAGAACGACTTGAAAGATACGCTGCGGCGGAATATCACCCAGGGTTGATGGTTTTGATTTCGGAATCCGCTTTGGGCAACTTAGGTCTGGGCAAGACTCTTAATAAAGAAAACCGAGTATTCGACTGTCGAATCCCGAATGCCTCGTCCTGGAAGAAAGATGACAAAGCCATTCGAGAGAAGGCTCTAAAGTGGGTCGGCGTTTGGGCGCAAAAGGCCCACAATCTAAAGCTCAATAAAGAAGCTGCCATTCGGCTGATGGAGTTGTCTCACGACAACGCTGGCATCGTTGAAATGAACCTGTTGAAACTGGAACTCCTCGTCGATCAAGGAGCGACTGTTTCTCCGGAACAAATTACGGAGTTTGTAGGCGGCTGGGAGCAAAAGAATACTTTTGAAGTGGTCGACGAGGCATTAGGTGGTAGTTCGAGCAAAGCACTGCAGCGATTAGATAATCTGTTACGAGATGGCGATGCGCCTCAATAGATCTTTGGCGGCATGTCCTATGCCTATCGACGATTTGTGCGGATGACTCGAAACATGCAAAAGTACCGTCGGCAGGGAGTGGGCGGTATGCAAGCCGCCGAGCAGTGTATCCTCGACGAATTCGGCGAGCGGGCAGGGCACTTCAAAAAGAAAGAGGTTCTGCCTCAGCTCCAGCAACTCACCAGCGAGCGGATTAATTTCTTTATGCAGTGGCTACTTGAGGCGGATCTGGACCTTAAGAACCGATTCTCCAAATCGACCATTCCGATGGAAAAGCTACTGTTATATCTAGACCGAGGATTTAAACCAGACAGTTCATCTGGTGGTCGTTAACGGGAACTGAATGATGGCAGTTCAACACTTCGAGTTTTTGGTCCTCGGTCTTGGCGGAGTCGGCAGTGCCGCACTCTACCATCTGGCTCGCCGCGGGCATCAGGTGGCAGGGATCGATCGATTCCCGATCGCTCACGATCGTGGTAGTTCTCATGGACATACTCGGCTAATTCGCCAATCCTATTTTGAACACCCAACATACGTTCCTCTGGTGCAGCGAGCGTTTGAATTGTGGGAACAGCTGGGAGTCGAACATGGCCGGGATGTGTATTACGAAACAGGCATCATCGAATGCGGTCCGGAAGAGGGTGAACTTGTGTCAGGTGTGCTGGCCAGTGCCGCTCAACACAATCTCGATGTCCAGCACCTCTCAGTCGCACAAGCATCGGATCGCTGGCCTCAGTTTGGATTTTCTGAACACGATGCCATAGTCTACGAACAGCGTGCCGGATTTCTCTTAGTCGAACAGTGTGTATCCGCTCACGTCGAACTTGCTCAATGGGCAGGTGCCGAGACGTTTTGTGACCAGACCATCCTCGAGGTGAAATCAGAGTCCGACGTTGTTCGCGTGAAGACCAATAAGGCTGAGTTTACTGCCGATAAGGTCGTTTTGGGAGTTGGGGCCTGGGCACGAGATCTCATTCCTGAGCTGGCTGATTTAATCACGGTGCTCAGAAAACCGCTGCACTGGTTTCAGGCGGACGATACTTTGTATTCTCGAAAGAGTGGGTGCCCGAGCTTTTTGTTTGAAACAAAAGCTGGGCATTTCTATGGATTTCCTTCGAGCGACTGTCGTGGGTTGAAAGTGGCCAGACACTCAGGTGGAGAAGTCGTATCGGATCCATTACAGGTTGATCGGTCTTTGGATGAAATAGAACGGGAGGATGTGCGAAAGTTTCTCTCCATTCACCTGCCAGGCGTATCTAATCAGCCAACCGATCACACTGTTTGTATGTATTCCATGACGCCAGATAGCCATTTTGTTATTGATCGAAGCCAGGCGGACGGTCGCATCGTCTACGCGGCGGGCTTGTCGGGACACGGGTTTAAGTTCACAGCCGCTTTGGGAGAAGTACTGGCAGACTTGGCTTCTGACGAGTCGCCAGCATTCGATCTTTCACTGTTCCAACGATCTCGATTCGATTAGTTGGGTAGAGAGACAATCGTCTTAGCCACATTGCCGGCCTGATCGATTGCTTCGACTTTTACCTTCCAATCGACGGAGCTATTAGGAGCGAGATTCCAACGGTAGATGCCGGTGTTTGGCACGGCGAGTGAGATCTCGTGCCAAGTTGCATCATTCGCAGTCTGGTAGTGCAGCCTAATGGGACGCTTACCGAAATTGTCATCCGTGGCAGTCCAACGAATCAGAACTTCCGGAATCCCAGCCTCAATGGAATGCGAAGCGATGCCGGGTTGCAGATTCGGCATCGTGGTATCCAATTTTATCCAGATGTCGGCTGTGGAGTTAGGTAATGGAGGTGTATTGGAAGAAGGGTCCATGGATGTGACGATGGTCTTAAACCCGTACGTCCCTTCCCGTTCAATTTCGACTTCAAATGGACTTTGCTTGTCAATGTCCACTCCCCATTGCTCCCAAGTCTTGCCACCATCCGCTGTGGCCCAAAGTTGAACTTCAGAAATCGTTGCGCCGAAGTCGTCGAGATTGTACTCCAACTTGAATTGAGATTGGTTCAGCTGATGAACTTTGACATTGGCCGGCAAACCAATGGTATTCACATTAGCGGTCGTCTCAGCCGCAGCCGATTCTGCCGGAGTTGCCACGGAATGGATGTCTTCAGATGTTTGGATGTCTGGACCTGTGTCCGCGGGCCAGCGAACAGCACCTTCATGAGGGACGGGGCCTGTGTACGGGTTCTGAATCGGTTTATAGTTTTCAGTCCGACGTAAGTTGAGCGGCGGCAGGAAGATCTGCTGTTGTTCGGCATGTTTGTTCTTTGCCGCATCTTCTGCCTGGACTCGGATTTGAACCACGCGGGTATCTGTGACGGGTAACCAACGGCCCTGCAATTGCAAAATACCTGGTCGCACGAAAACAGGCTTTCCTTCCAAAGGAAAAGATTCCCAATCCGATTCCGGTGAGGCTTTCAGTTGAACCTGAACGTTGTTGGCCGAAATGGTCGGATCTGCGATTTGACAGTTCAGCAGCACTTCAGAATTAGAACCACGCTCAGTGCGAAGCTGGATTTGAGGCGGCTTGGTATCGATGTAAATACGTAGTTCAGGTTTTAGGTCTAACGGGACGACATGCTTTTGAAGATTGGTACGAGTGCAAAACCAAAATTCGCCATCTCGATGAGCTTTGAAACGAAAAGCCTGTTTATCAAGTCCATCTGGTTCATCCGACCTGTGTTGGATGTGTTGCTTCCAAGTATTCCCACGATTCATGGACACCAATAGAGTCACATTGGACGTGCCTCCTTTGTTGTCGACCGAATATGGCAGAGTGATGTGGCGACTGGCGGTTGTATATAGTCTCGGCATCTGCGCAATACCAGCCGGTGTTGTGAGTAATATCACAAACAGACCGAAGATCAGACGCTGAAAATTGCCGCTCACTGTTTCAGAATTCCGACAGATGAATTAATAAGGTTTTGAAGATGTTATTGCTTGCACAATATCCCGTTATCTTTATCGGTATTTGTATGGTTGAGACTGCAAATAATTGTGTTGCAGGCTATTTGTAAGGAAACAGAGACTGATATATTGGAGGTTTGGGCATGGAATTGTGTCTCATGCCTGTTTTAGTTAGAAAATCATCTCCCGTCGTCCTACCCCCAGAGAATAGAAATAAACCAAATGAGTGCTCACGAAAACGTATCAAGAATGATGGAAAGCGGAATTGTGGCTGTGATTCGCGCTGACTCTGGAGAGTTATTAGCAGACGTCGCTGAAGCGTTAGTGGCCGGTGGCGTGGATGTAATGGAAGTGACATTTACCGTTCCCAACGCTGTGCAGGTAATTCAGGAAGTCAACCGACGAATCGGTGACAAGATCCTTCTCGGGGCGGGAACTGTACTGGATACAGAAACGGCACGAGCAGCGATTCTGGCTGGTGCTGAGTTTATCGTGTCACCGTCAACAGACGTGGAAGTCATTAAGCTATGCCGTCGTTATGACAAGGTCGTGACTCCGGGAATCTTTACTCCGACAGAAGCAGTGACTGCCTGGGAAGCGGGGGCCGACATCCTTAAGGTCTTTCCTGCAGATATCGGAGGCCCTGCTCATATTAAAGGTCTACGAGGACCGTTGCCTCAATGTCGTTTTATGCCCACCGGCGGAGTCAACCTAGACACGGCTGCTGCATTTATCAAAGCGGGTTCGGTCGCTTTGGGAGTAGGAGGCTCGTTGGTCGAAAAGAGTGCAGTGGAAGCAGGTGATTTCGCTCGGATCGAAGAACTCGCTCGACAATTCAAACAAGTCGTGGCCGAAGCCAGAATGTAACCAGTTAACCAGTTAACCATTTAGCCAGTTAGACAGTTAACCAGTTAGACAATTAGACAATTAGACAATTAGACAATTGGGCCCGAATACGGCGGTTAAACATAGGCTACAACCACTTGTTGATCTAAAAATGTCCAATGGGCTATTGAGAAATGACCAATGTCACATGGTTAAATGGCTAAGTGGCTAACTGGTTAACTGTCTAACTGGTTAAATGAAACAAGGAGCGGAGCGTGTCGGAATTACTAGCAACTCCAGCAACGCGAATTGTACTGAGTGTAGCGATTCTAATAATCTTGATACTGCTTTCGTGGTACGGTTTGACAAACTTTCGGGGTCGCATCGACGAAGACATCCCCCAGGCCAATGATCACCTCGACAATTTCCGAGAAATTCACAGCAAAGGTGACATTTCCGAGGTCGAATTCCGAAATATTAAGACTGTGCTAGGTGAACAATTGCATCAGGAACCACCCGAGCTGGATGATTCCAAGGAAGATGCCGATTCGGCCAATTAGGCCGGTTGTAACAACTACAACGTATTCACTTGGCGCACTTATCGAAGCCTGATCTGGGAGATCAGGGATGCAACAAGGAAAAAGACGCACTAGTTGATCGCACGGATGTCGCCAACTAATTGTTTTTAGCCCCAAGCATTGCCTGTGAGATTCTTATTTTTGAATCAACTACATTGGCGGCTTATGGCCAAATGCGAGCGAACCCCAGGGAATACCCCCTCTAACCGCAGCCGTTAAAAAACATGGAAGGGTTCAGTGAACCCAATAAAGAGCTGACGGTTTTGGAGTCCCAAAGGAGAAGCCATGCCAATCGGAAAAGACGACGGAAACAAAAAGGGTGGAAGCCAATCTAAGAAGAATGCATTTTGTTCCTTCTGCCGCAAAAGCTATCGTGATGTAGGTCCCTTGGTCGAAGGCCCAGGCGATGTTTACATCTGTGGCGAATGTATTGAACTTTGCTCAACCATCATTGATACAGAACAACGTCGCAAAGATGGCGATAGTAATCTCTTCAAAGATATCCCAACTCCACGTGATATCGTGGCTCGTATGGATGAATACGTGATCGGGCAGGGTAATGCTAAGAAAGTACTGGCAGTCGCGGTACACAACCACTACAAACGCTTGAATCACCGTTGGGCTGACAGTGATGTCGAAATCGAGAAATCGAACATCCTGATGGTTGGTCCAACCGGCTCTGGAAAAACTCTGCTGGCAAGAACACTTGCCCGAGTTCTAAACGTGCCTTTTGCGATTGGTGATGCCACCACGTTAACCGAATCGGGTTACGTTGGCGAAGATGTGGAAAACCTTCTGCTTAAACTTCTGCACTCGGCAGATTTTGATGTGGAAGCCGCACAACGCGGAATTGTCTATATCGACGAACTCGATAAGATCGGCAAGACTTCGCAAAACGTCTCGATCACTCGTGATGTGTCCGGCGAAGGTGTTCAGCAGGCTCTGCTGAAAATGCTGGAAGGAACCGTTTGTAATGTTCCCCCTCAAGGAGGACGCAAACACCCTGAACAACAATATATCCAAATCGATACGTCTAATATTCTCTTTATCTGTGGTGGAACCTTTGTCGGTGTGGATGACATTGTTCGCAAGCGACTAGGAAATCAAACCATGGGGTTTGGTCAGCAGGTCGGCTACAAAGAAGAAGCGGATATGGCTGAACTAATGACTCAGGTCACTTCGGACGATGTATTGGAATTTGGCTTGATCCCTGAATTGATCGGTCGTCTACCAGTTGTGACTTCGTTGACTCCGTTGGATGAAGCTGGTCTGGTTCGTGTTCTCACTGAACCTAAAAATGCTTTACTTCGACAGTATGAAAGTCTGTTCGAAATGGAAGATTGTCAGCTGAAGTTCTCAGACGATGCGGCCCAGGCGATTGCTCAGCGAGCTATCGACAAAGGCACGGGAGCTCGAGGCCTGCGATCCATTACCGAAGAAGTCATGCTGGATATCATGTATGAATTGCCGGATCGAGCTGGTTCAGGCAGCTATACGCTGGACCTCGAGGTCATGCAAGGCAAGAAGGACTTGTTCGGAGAAGAGCAGCCGACCAAGAAGAGCGCATAATTCTATTATTTATTCCTTCGAAGCCCGTCACATTCAATTGAATTGGCGGGCTTTTTTTATGCCTCGACCAGTCTACTCGATCAGTCTACCGAATTACTTACAAGTCTCTTGCAAGTCCTCTAAGGAGGCTGGAGAACCGACTAAGCAAGTTGCAGCAGGATCTCAATCCCGCGTTCAATGATGTCGTCGCTGGCAGCATAAGAGATGCGAAAATGAGTGTCCGATTCGCTGAAGATATTCCCCGGAATAATAAGGAGGTTGTTCTCAATAGCCTTGGCGACGAATTCACTCCCGGTGCCCCAGGGAGCTTTAGGAAATACGTAAAACGCTCCACCTGGTTTGACGATTTCGTATTTGCCGCTGAGTGCATCCACGATGCGGTCCCGTTTGTTTCGATACGTGTCCACATAGGGAGTTATATCCACATCCATTGCTTCCATGCCGGCCCACTGAGCTGGTTGAGGTGCACAGACAAAGCTGTACTGCTGAACCTTGAGCATGGTCGATATAATCTCCGCCGGACCATGTACCATCCCCAGTCTCCAGCCGGTCATCGCGTGGCTCTTGGAAAACCCATCAATGACGATTGTGTTTGGATTGACGTGTGCCGGACTGTGGAAGTCTCCGTCGTAATCAAAGTGGCGATAGATTTCGTCAGAAATCAGGACAATGCCTTTCTCGAGACACAACTTCCCTAAAGCGTCGACCTCTTCCTGAGAAGGAACGTAACCTGTTGGATTGGACGGGCTGTTGAGGATGATCAGCTTTGTTTTATCGGTGATGGCTGCTTCCACCTTCCCGATGTCAATTTTGAAATCAGGGTAGGTGTCAATCAGGACGGGCACGCCGTCGACTAACTGAATTAATGGCTCGTACATCACAAAAAATGGGTCAAAGAGAATGACCTCATCGCCAGGATCTACCAGTGCCTGCATCGCCAGCACAAGTCCTCCACTGGTACCGCTACTAACAAATACCTGACGGTCGTCGTGGCCATATTCGGCATCGACAGCCGCTTGCATTTTTTCTCGCAACACCGGCAGTCCCTGAGTGGGAGTATAGCCGTTATAGCCATCCTGAATTGCCTGGATGCCAGCCTGTTTTACGGCGTCCGGAACATCGAAGTCAGGTTGGCCGATCGAGAGGTTGACGGGATCCTTGAGTGATCGGGCTAAGTCAAATACTTTGCGGATACCGCTGCTGTCGATACGCTTGCTTCGTTGGGAAATAGGGCTCATGGTTGCCTTATCGTTGGAGGAGATGGTCTTCAGTCGCTTTTATTCTAATCCGAGCGAGACGCTTTCGGAACGGAGGTGGATGATGATTCAAGAACAGTCGGAGCATGAATCGGTATAATGAACTCGCGATCACACCTGGTATTCCTTCTCAAGAAAGATTGATACGTGTTATTCAGATTACTGTGCCTATTGTTACTTCTTCCGGTCTCACTACTGGGACAAGGCCCCGATGAAATTGACACCACTCGTGGCGATCAAATGCTTGCCAATTACTTTCAGTTGCGGACTGCCGCATTGGAAGATCGATTTCTGGAAGGTATAGACTCCAAGGAAGATTGGCTAGCGAAGCGGCCACAGTACGTGAAGCAATTGCACGAGATGCTGGGACTCGATCCGATGCCAGCTCGTACTCCGCTCAATGCAACCGTCACAGGTACAACCGACCACGAAGAGTTCACCGTGGAGAATGTGCATTTTCAATCTCGTCCGGGACTCTACGTGACAGGCAATCTTTATGTTCCCAAGCAGCGTGACGAGAAGTTACCAGCGATCCTGTATGTCTGTGGGCATGGACGAGTCAAGGAAGACGGAGTTTCCTATGGTAATAAAGTTCATTATCACCATCATGGCAGTTGGTTCGCCAGAAATGGCTATGTGTGTCTTACGATCGACACATTGCAGTTAGGCGAGATCGAGGGAATACATCACGGCACTTATTCGCATGGTTACTTTTGGTGGCTCAACCGTGGTTACACGCCGGCAGGTGTTGAGGCATGGAATTGTATTCGGGCGTTGGACTACCTACAGAGTCGTGAGGAAGTAGATGGTGATCGACTGGGAGTGACCGGGCGTAGCGGAGGCGGCGCGTACAGCTGGTGGATCGCGGCGTTAGACGAACGGATTAAAGTTGCTGTTCCAGTGGCAGGGATTACTGACCTGCGGAATCATGTCATCGATGGGGCAGTCGAAGGCCATTGTGACTGCATGTTTATGGTGAACACGTACCAGTGGGATTACCCAATGGTGGCAGCACTGATGGCTCCACGGCCGTTGTTAATTAGCAATACGGATAATGACAGGATCTTCCCGCTTGATGGTGTCTATCGGACGTTTCTCAAGACGCGAGAGGTTTACCGATTACTAGATGCAGAGGACGACGTATCCCTGCATATTACGTCAGGTCCTCATAAAGACACTCAGGAATTACGCGTCCATGCGTTTCGCTGGTTCAATCATTATCTTAAGGGGGATGATGACTTGATTTACAAACCAGCAGAGAAGTTCTTCAAACCTCAGGATTTACAAGTCTTCAAATCTGGGTTGCCTGAAGACGAGGTGAATACTCAGATAAGCCATTCTTTTGTGCCGTCAGCATCGGAACACGAAGTGCCCGCAACTACTGAAGCGATGGAGGCATATACTGCTGAGGTGACTAAGGTTCTCAGAGAGAAAGCTTTTCGAGCGTGGCCCGACCAATCGGTTGATCTCAATGTTCGTAAAGTGGCAGATGCATTTGCTGAAGACCTGGTCATGTCTTCTTATGACTATACAAGTCAGGAGGGGATTGATTTAAGAATGTATCTCGTGCACAGAAAGGATTTGGAGAAGGCCAATCATGCCGTTGTGCAGGTGCACGGGCAGAAGGGCTGGATGGAGTTTCTGGCCTTCTATCAGGATGCTTTTGGAGACCGAGACGTCCTGAAGGGAGAAGCGTTCCCAAGTCATGCACCGGACGGCTTGCCTGATTTTGAGGCGTTCCGGCAAAACGTTCGCAATTCAAATGTCATCACAGTGATCGTCACTCCTCGTGGAGTGGGCCGGACACTATGGGATCAATCAGAACGCAAGCAGGTTCAGAATCAAAGAAGGTTCTATCTGTTGGGGGAATCACTCGGTGGCATGCAGGTCTGGGATGTACGGCGAGCGTTACAAGCTCTTCGGACTTTGGACATCGCTGAGGATGCAAAGGTGATGATAGGAGGAGCTGGGCAACAGGCGGCTCTGGTTTTATACACCAGCCTTTATGAAGACGTGACGACTATCGGAATGAGTGAGTTGGCTGAATCGGACATCGATTCTCTACCGATTTTGAATGTGAGTCGATTCTATACGGTAGATCAAATGCTGGCTGCAGCGTCGAGTCGGCAGCGGGCAATTGTAAATCGGATTCCAGCCGAGGCTTTTCCATTTACAAGGAAGGCAGCAGAATTGCTAGGTTGGGAAAAACCTAGATTTTACTTCCTGCCCGGAGAACCTGAAGAATCTAATCCCTAGGCGATCTTTAGCGTACACGACACTTAAAGGTGATCGCAGCTGAATCTCCGACTTCCAGAGGTTGAGTGACTTCCCAGCGAAGAATCGCACTGTCTTTGCCTGTAGGATTGACGAAGAATTCTGCATCTACGGTACAGCTTTGACTATCGTCGAGATAAGCTAGTCGTCGACTCAGATGGTCAACAATCGTAACATTGCCGATCGCCTTATCACCGGTATTCTTAAATGTGATGGTGAATTCGAGTAATTCTCCGGGCAAGGCATCCTGCTTGGAGGCAACCTTTTGAATATCCAAACGGTTGTTGCCTTCGGCGATCTCATAGTGATAGTTCGATTGGATTTTATTATTGCCGAGCATTTTGTAGGGCAATAAGTCATACGCGACCTCTTTGACGGTCTCTTCGTCGGTTTGTGCCAACGCCGTTTGCTTTTGGATGCTCAATTGAGCTTCCTGAGAATTCTGAATGTTGACCTTCGTGTTCAGCAGGTCTCCCACTTGCGGTTTAACCATCTGACTTCCTTCACTGGATGCCAGTTGATGAGCCATATCTCGAACCTTCTGGTTTTCCTGATAAGCAGCACTCGCTCGAGTACCAATATTACGCTGTGTGGAAACTTGTTGTTTAACCTGCTCCTGTCCGACACTCTTAACTGTTCCATCCAAAGCCAGTGGACTGTCGACCGCATAGGCATGGTCTTGATGACGATATTGCGAGAGTCCATCAACACGACGTACGGATGCAAATCGAGGTGCGTAAATCGGGATGCGATTGGTTCGTTCGATTTGAATGTCGCCGTCTAGCGTGTGGTAATGAGCAATCGTATCTTCTTCATCCAGATTGTCGATGCTGAAGTCCTGAGCGACATTGGTGAGTTGATAAGCATCGCCTCCTTGATAGACGTACTCATCTTCAGGGAAAGGCTGTTGAATCCCCGGCGGAGTCCATGGGGCAGGGTAGGGCAGTCCCGCGTTGGGCCCAGTGTAAGCTTGAGGCGGTATGGCTGCTGGGCCGGTGTTTTGTGCGAGTGCAACATTCGAAGGTTGTGCGTTGTGGCTTGCTAGTTGAACGGCTTGATGGACTGCAGGTGTTTGGGGGGCGGGGCCGTCACCAACGCTTACCAGAGCTGGATGGCCAGCAGTTTTACCGCTAGCAATGTCACGCGAATTGATAAGCTGTTCTCTGGGAGCCGTGCAGGCGGTCATCACGCAGAGGATCAGAGCCACGGCGGACAGGTAATAGCGTTTTGTAAGGATGGTAGAGCTAGACATCGACCTTATCTCAATCGTCCTATAGAGGGAGTACTGATAATGGCTCGTTCCAATCGTTCACGTGGAACCTGCGTCTGTGGTTTGGGAGTAATCGCTCGGGCCGGAGGCGATGAAAACATAAATCGACCTGTTTGTCGGTCCATGCGAGGTTGTTTCGAACCGAGTCTTAAGATCGCCATGGGACGTCCAAGCTGGTCTGCGACTCGTAATGGGTCTTCATTAAATCGGACGTCGAAAAAACGCTGCCGATCAGCCTGATCCTGGATGACAACGGGGTTCGTTGGATCTTCCAGATAAATGACTCTGGTTACGAACAGTCCCTCCGCTGCCATTTCCAATTCTTGTTGTGTTAAGTGAATCGGTATAGGGAATCGTGTCGCCAGGCCGGCTGGTGGATTAAGGCGATCCAGAAGTTCGATAGTTGGATAGAGTTCGACTCCTGGCAGGCCTGGTATTTCGGTCACTTTGAATCGATACACACTGCCGATAAGAAGACCCACATCTAATATGGAAGGTGTGCCTGCGGCAAACTGACCCTGTGAAGCGATCGCTATCTTTCCGCCTTGAGGGCAACGCACCTGAGTCGGTTGGAAGTACCCTGGGATAGGGCCACCTCGCAATAGCATCTGAGAACCCACCTGCCCAGGTGGCATCATGGCATGATTGCGATAATGAGCATTAGGAGCAGGTCGGAATTGTTGAGCCAACAGTGAATTACCACTGACGGTTACCGAGCATATAGCCAATGCAATTATGAGCTTGTTCAGAGGGGAGATCATCGCTCGAGTCTTTTTCAAATACGGTTCCTGAGGTTGTTATGCAGGCAACGCCCGCCGATGAAGTAGACATCATCAGCGGGCATTCCCAGAATGTAACGTAGCCTTGGAAGGCAAGTTTCTATTGCTGAGGTACGACCTGATTGCGAACTCGCACAGGCTGACGATTAATCACAGCCGGAGCGTAGTTGTGTTCGCGAATCCGAACAGTGTCGACAGGTTTCGGATAGCTATATCCTGGTGTCTGTCGCATGTGTACGTTGAAGTGCTGTACCGGTTCAGGAATATCGACCTTGGTATGGTTGTGCATGGTGTAGGATTGCATACCGGCTGGTCCGCCAAATGGTAGATGGGGTGGGCCAGGGACGCCAACATTGGTGGCTGTCATAGGAGTTCCCCATGCCGGTGCGGTGATGCCAGAGACATAGTTTGGAGCCATCGTCATCGGCAAACCGGGTGCGGCTGCCTGCCCACCTTGCATGAAGGCGGCGGGTGCTGCGGCCGGAGCGTTGGCCGGATTCACAGCTTTGACTTTATTACCCATGCGTAAGATGGCCATGATACTTCCTCGACGATCGGCTTCGACGATTGGATCGTCACCTGGATCAAGTCGGGTGCTTACGAGCGTTTCGACATTGGCAAGTGCCAGGTCCTGGAATTCCGGATCGGGAAGGTAAATGACTTTGGTCACATAATTACCAGTAGCCACTTGGTCAAAATCTTCGTTGGTAAACTGTACAGGAATTGCATTGTGGTCCAGGTAAGCCGCAGTACGTGGATTC
Organism: uncultured Pirellulaceae bacterium; assembly: GCA_938082855.1. Lineage (GTDB taxonomy): Bacteria > Planctomycetota > Planctomycetia > Pirellulales > Pirellulaceae > UBA721. The sequence continues at coordinate 21,809 of CALKCC010000081.1, forward strand.
ACAGGAGCAATTTCAATCGTGGGGAACAACTCAATAGCTTCGTGCCCTTCGATGTTACTCAACTTCATGCGTACCAAGTCACCATTGACTCCGACATTAAAGTCGTGGCGAGCCGGAGTGACCAGAACCTGTCCTTCATAACTTCCGTTACGTGTTGAATCGATTCCGATTTGCATTCCCGTTGGACGATTGAATACAACTTGAATCGAAAGCCCGGCCGACTGAGGAGCCTGCATAGCAGCAGGATTCATGATCGGTGCCTGTGGCATGAGTACACCAGGACCGGGGCCATCGACTCCGGGGCCAGGATGCATTAATTGATCAGCCGGCGGCAAGTTATGTTGCTCAAAGGTCTGGCAACCTGTCGTCAAAAGAGCTGCGATTGCGACTACAGCCCACATTCTTGAAAAAGTCTTCATTTTTTCCCCCATGGCAGTTTGACGTGCACAACGGTTTCTGGAATTTGCTATTGAGTTTTGACTTGTATATTTACAGCTCGTCCGGAGCTGAAAAAGTTTCATTTGGTCAAAGCTCAATTCATTCGATTGAGCTTTACCCTTGAGGGCGGAAGCATCTAAAATGCGTCCAGCTCAAGGAAGGCACCGATTCCGGCGCAAGGAAACAATAATCCCATGTGGGCAGTAATCGGCACGTTACAGCACGAATCTTTGATAAAATCGGCATAACCAGACTATGAAGTACAAATTACCTATAGTGACATGCCTGATTTTGGCCTGTTTTGGTGTGATTTGGCTTCTATTTGGCTACCAAAGCGGTTCTATCTTGCCCAGTTTGAATGCTCAAACTCCCGCCACGTCGCCGAATATTTCTAGCAGTAATACTGGAATTCCTGTCGATGAAGCTGGGAATCCAATGGATTTGGCATCGGACCAGGAGCCTCAGGACGATGCTGAAGGTGACGAATTCCTTTCTGACCCAGAGGTCATACTGAAGCGGGCGATTGCTCAGATGCACTCGGAGACTCGGTTTCAGGCAGCGGTTCGCCACAGAATTGACATGTTTGACCAGCATTTAGTCGGGGCAGGGCACTATCGTCAATTTGGTAACGGATCGATCAAACGCTTGCGATTCGAGTTAAAAACTCAGGTAGGTGAGAATACGGCGAGTGTGGTGCAGGTTTGCGACGGTAGACACTTGTGGACAAGAGAAAATCTGGCTGATAGTACCAGCTTAAGCAGAATTGATGTTCGTTATATCAGCGATGCATTGCAACAGCAGGAGCAACAGGATACGCAGCACAGCACCGGCGTATTGGCAGCCAACTGGGGAGCCAACATCGCCATGGGCGGGATTCCTCGTCTGCTGGCCTCCCTTCAGTCAAGTTTCCATTTCACTTCTACATCGGAAGCTACTTATGAAGATGTTCCAGTGTGGGTCCTGGTAGGAAAGTGGAAGCCAGAAGTTCGCGAGCAAATAGCAGCCAGATTTGGCTCTGCCAAAAGATTTCCAACTCATTTGCCTGATGCCGTCCGGATCGTTCTAGGACGAGACGTTGAATTCAAATTCATTCCTCGTGAAATTCAATACCTGAAAGTAGCCTCGGATAAAACCGTAACTCCGATGGTGTCATTGCAGCTGTATGACATTACTAGATTGGTTGATATGAATGCCGCTCAGTTTGAGTATCAGCGAGGCGAACAGGTGATTGTCGACCGCACGCAGGCATTTTTGGATAAGTACCTGCCAACGCCGTAAGGGCCGTAGCAAGCCGGCGAGCTCTCTCTGTTGTGACGATCCAGTCAGCCTCTTATCAATTTAATATCTTGCGTCTAAACTAAGGTTTCCAACGCGTCTGCCCCTGAAACCATATTCCAAGGCTCACCGCCGTGGCTCGTATCTTTTTTGTACTCGCTTGTTTTGCCACCGTGCTTCTACTCACCAATTTAGGAGTGGGCTTATGGGTCGGTGATCTCAATGGTGACGCTGCCGCCGTTAAGCAGGCAAGTGAAGCATTCGCCAAGGCCAAAGCTTCGCAGGATCAGCAGGCTGTCGAAGAGGCTGAATCGAATTTGATGCAAGCCGCGAAAGCTCATGAACCCACCAAGAAACGCCATAGTGTTCACTTCCTATTGGGAGTGTTTACAGCAGTGGTTTGTGTTTTGGTGAATGCGATTAGCGTGACGTACTTCATTGGGACAGCAAAGTGGTGTAATGAAGTTGTCGATGCTTACAGCCTTGCACCAGAGTACGCTCAGCGAAGCACTCGCTTAAAGAAGAGCTCGTTTCCCTGGTCAGTAGCAGGTGTACTCATGATCATTTTGATCGTCGCCTTTGGCGGTGCATCCGACCCCGCAACAGAAATTCAATCTAGTGCCGATTGGGTCAGTATCCACTTCATGCTTTCAATTCTGGGCTCGATGTTTCTCGTCTTCTCCTTCCTGCAACAGGTCGGGAAAATTGGTGCTCATTATGAAGTCATCCAAGACATCGTCGCCGCGACAGAAAAACGCAAAGCAGAGTTGGCACAGGTAGAAATTTAACCAATTAACCATTTAGCCATTTAGCCACTTAACCAGTTAGACAGTTAAACAATTAGACAGTTTTCATTTTGCTCAATGGACAATGTCTAATGAAAAAATGTCCAATGATGCATGGTTAAATGGCTAAGTGGTTAATTGGTTAAATGTCTAACCTTCTTCTTCCGGTGTTTCTGCTGGGGTCTCGATAATCGAGTGCAGAGTCTCAAAGTGTTTATTAACAGGCTCGGCGATGTCTTCTGGCAGGACATCGCGAATGGCATGAACCATCTTGTTTACATAGACTCCGGTTTTGGATTGAGCAATGTTGGCGTGTGTTTCTTCGCCCGTAAAGGCGATCATGGTTACGGTAAGCGCAGAGCAGAGTAGGGCACCGTTGACGACTCCCAAGAGCCCTCCTGTTTGATGATCGAAAGTCTTCATGTCATGCTTTTCCAGCTTCTTTTGCATGAAGCCGTGTAGGAACCAAATCCCCATTGAAGTCAAAATGTAGATGGCTCCCATGGCCAGGTATGTATTCCAAGGTTCACCAATATCCTGAATTGCTTCAGCCAGCTCTGGATGGAACGCTCGCGCAGCAAAGAAGCTGACCACGATCGAACTGACCATACTGATTTGCCAAACCATCCCTTTCCAGGCTCCGATCAAAATCGAGCCTCCGAGGACAACGGCCATGACGATATCAAATGACTGCATCTGTCAAAAACCTCTACCAAGACTCCAGAAGCATGGTGACTGGACCTTCATTGACGATCGTAACCTGCATGTCGGCTCCGAAAGCCCCTGTGGCCACTCGTACTCCACGAACGGCCATCTCTGTTACAAACTGCTCGTACAACGGCTCTGCGATCTCAGGACTGGCGGCATCCGTAAAACTTGGCCGTCGTCCCTTCCGGCAATCTCCCCAAAGCGTAAATTGACTGACGATTAAGATTTCGCCTTGTACGTCCTGAAGGCTCAGATTCATTTTTCCCTGATCATCTTCGAAGATTCGTAAGCCGGCGATTTTGTCGCACATTTGGATGACTTCTTTTTCAGAGTCTTCCGGGCCGATGCCAACAAAAGCGAGTAATCCCAGATCGATCTGACCAACGACTTCGCGCGCAACCGCAACACTCGCATGGCTCACTCGCTGTAATACAACTCGCATGAATCCTCTTTCAGTACATTCCAAGCATTAGAATCAAAATCTACTTGGAGCAGGGTACCAAAAAGGAGCGTGGTCGAGCAATGAACATTTTCCATTTAACCATTTAACCATTTAGCCATTTAGACAGTTAAACAATTAGACAATTAGACAATTAGACAGTTTTCATTTTGCTCAATGGACAATGTCTAATGAAAGAATGTCCAATGTCACATGGCTAAGTGGTTAAATGGTTAATTGGTTAAATGTATAAGCCGTTCTCTTGCCGTTTCATTCTCGGGGTTGATCCCCAGAGCGCCGCTATACCAACTGATGGCAGCTTCAAGGTCACCGAGTTTCTCCGCAATCTGAGCGATCTGTACGCGGATACCATCATCGTCCGTTTGTTGGGCCGCTCGGACATTTAACTCGATGTACTCGAGTTTGAGAGTCTTAATTTCTTCGTGCCGAGCCAGTGCCTGTTCAGCTAGTGCGGTTTCCCCGAGTTGGCGTAGGACGTTTGAGAGTTGAAAGAAAACACGGTCATTGCCAGGGTCGAGTTCAGCAGCTCTTTCCAGAGCGTTGCGTGCCTCCTCGGGCTTACCTGTTTGCATTGAAAGGATCCCAAGAACGGTATGCCCATTCGGTAACGTGGCATCCTGCTGAATCGCCAATTGGATTCGACTCTCCGCTTCACTGAAGTCTCCTAATGCCATCGCGCATTCTGCCAGATAAGCATTCGCCATTGCATTTAACCGCAGCGGTGTGTTCTCAGAGAGTTCCTGGAGTTGTTGTTTCGCATCCTGATACTTTCGCATGCGAATGTAGACTTCTGCCAATTCGACTCGGATTTCATCCTGTTGATCAAATGCCGGGTCATTCGGAGCTCGTCGAAGCGACTCTAAATAGTGAGTGATGGCCAGTTCATGCTTTTCAAAGTCTTTACTGATAAGTCCCATCAAACGATCGGGACGAGGGTCCTTTGGCGCAAGCTCGGAGACTCGTTCACAGTGCTGCATGGCTTGCTGTAATGCTCCGAAATCGTAATAGTGCGCGATCAATAGGCGATGGGCGTCCACATTGTCAGGGAACTCCATCACCAATTCCTCCAGCGTCCGCATCGCCGATGGCATGTCCTGAACGGCTGTGAAGCAATGGACAGCCAGAATCATACAGTCTTCACGAATACGTTGATCTCCGGCGATGGTGCCGACTCGTTCCATCACTTTCTGATAGTTCAAAACATTCATGTAGAGATTGGCTTCGAGGAATTGAGTTTCCACGTCGGCGTTTTCTCGTTCGGCCAGTTCATTCTTGAGCCGTCTTACTTCCGTCCAGTTTTCAGCTTTAATCGCTACTCGCCCTTGCTCAAGCATTTCATCGATCGATGGTTCGGACGAACAGCCAGGCAAAAGCAGGGAACCTGCTAAAAGGAAAACGAGACCGGCTTGCTGAAGATTCAAGTGAACTGCCTTTAAGATGCGGAGTTGGGTTGAATGATGGTGACTGCGGAATTTGGTTGCGGGGATTCGATCGTCTGCTGGTCGCCATTCGGCCAGTGAATCAAGACTTGTTCGAGTGTCTGACCGGCGGGAATGCCGAAGTAAGTGCGGGCATCATGGCTTGATGCATAACTTCCTCCACCTTTAATTTGTCGAACCTGCTGGCCTTCATTGGTGATCAGAGTGATTCTTGCTCCTACCGCCGCTCGATTGCTGGCCTGCCCGATGAGTTTGAGCGAGAACCATTGGTTGTCGTTTTCTGTTTCGTTGATCAGTACGGAACATCGCTGATTGATATGGGAGTAAACAAGGTCCAGGTCGCCATCATTGTCCAAGTCACCACTGGCCATACCTCGGCCTTTATGCGCGGAAGTGAAATATTCACCGACACTCTTGTTTACTTTGGCAAATCGCCCCTCGATGTTTTCAAGTGCGATGGGCCATTGAGCAATCGTCGAATCATTGGGATATAGTTTGACGTGTCCATTGGCAATAAATAAATCTTCGTCACCGTCTCGGTCCGCATCGATAAACGTGGTCCCCCAGCCGACGTATACACTTTGGAAACTGAGTAGTCCGCTGGCGCTACTTACGTGTTGGAAAAGAGAGTTGCCGATATTTTTATAGAGGGCAAATTGCTCGTTTTGGAAATTGGTGACAAACAAATCCGGTAATCCATCCATGTTGAAGTCGCCTAGATCGATCCCCATACTGCCATCGGCATTACCAGTGTTATCGAATCCAACTCCACACAGAGTGGCTGTTTCTTCAAACGTACCATCCCCTTGATTGGTCCATAGGAAGTTAGAGACGGTATCATTGGTCACATAAATGTCCAGATCGCCATCCAGATCCATATCTGCCATCAGAACGCCAAGCCCCTTACCGGCTTGTGTGATCCCTGCTTCGTCTGAAATATCCTCGAGAATTCCTTCTTCATTGAATTTGAATAGGTGGTCGGGCAGGGCGGCAAAGTCGCGAGGTGAACAAATGTCACGTCGCTGATCGACGGTCTTCTGGGATAAGAAGTTTTGATCTTGGCCTGTGCACAGCGGATGATAGGCAAAAGACCAGTCAATGTATTGTGCCACATACAGTTCCAGTGTCCCGTCGTTATCGATATCTCCCCATGCCGCTCCGACGCTCCAGAGGTCAGTTGGAAGTTGAAGTTGCTCGGCAATTTCTGTAAATGTCCCATCACCGTTGTTGTGGAAAACGAGCAACCCACCATAGCCGGTAATGACTACGTCACACAGTCCGTCGTTGTCGTAGTCCTGAGCCAACGCACCGTGGCTATAAAAGTCGTCGCGAGCGATACCGGCCTGTTCGGTCACATCGGTAAACGTGAGGTCGCCGTTGTTACGATAGAGGGCAGGGGGGTAGCCGTGGATTTTGGTAGCTTCTTTTTCGTCGGCTCCGAATCGCCCTCCTCCGGTACAAAGCAAATCCATCCAACCATCCCCATCGTAATCAAAGATGGCGACGCCGCCTCCGAGCGTTTCAAGCATGGTAACATGCCCGGCTTCTTCGCCATTTCGATAAGTAAAATCTGGTCCGGATTCAAGCATGCGGAATCGCAGATTACTTTTGGGTTCTGGTAGATTGTCAGCGGCCGAGATTTCCGGAGCTGGTTGTTCGTTCGGCGACGTGTCGAGATTATCCGATTGCTGTTGAGTTAGATCTAAGTTGGATTCGACGTTGGAATTTTGATCGATTGGTTTGGCCGGCTCGGTTTGCGAGTCACATCCGGGACTGAGCAGCAACGCATTCGAGACCATCAAGGCAATCCAGAGTTTCGTCGGGATCGAGTTCAGCAGGGGGGATTGCTTGCGGCGTTGACTGGCTGAAAATCGGGGGACCATCGGGGGACTGTTTGGTTAGAGTCGACTTTGAATCTGGGGTGAATGTTTGGTTTGTTTATTCTACACCGAGAGTGGTTAAACGCGAGGATTGGAAAGCGGGGGAGCCAAAAGGCTATATACCGCAAACCGAACATAAGAAACATTATCGGACGTTGGGGATAGGGTGAAATACCCCGTTTTTCAGGGGTTTTGCTGAATTGAGCCTCGCCTAGCTGTTTATTAAGTGCTTCCGAAAACCCGGAATGACTCGCCCGCTCTACTCGCTCTCGTCGAGAAATTTACCCATGACGCGGAACTTGTTGTAGCGCTTGGCCAGTAAATCCTCGACAGACTCCTGCTTCAGGCCTTTGAGATGTTGAAGCAAGTATTGTTTGATCTGGATCGCCATCTGCTGGTGATCGCGATGAGCACCTCCAAGTGGTTCCTGGATAATGTCATCCACAACTCCCAGTCCCGGCAGATGTTTGGATGTGAACTTGAGGGCGTCAGCGGCTTTGGGAGCGTGCTCGTGGCTCTTCCAGAGAATCCCGGCACAGCCCTCAGGGCTGATCACACTGTAGTAGCTGTGTTCCAGCATGGCGACACGGTCACCAACACCAATTCCCAATGCACCTCCGGAACCACCTTCGCCAATTACAATGCAAATGATGGGGGTTTCCAGACGAGACATCTCGTACATGTTTTCAGCGATGACCCATGCCTGTCCACGTTCTTCAGCTCCGATCCCTGGATAGGCACCTGGTGTGTCAATGAAACAGATGACAGGAAGATTGAATTTGGCGGCCAATTGCATCTTCTGCATGGCCTTACGGTAACCTTCGGGATGAGCACATCCAAAATAGCATTCCGTACGTTCTTTGACAGTTCGGCCTTTTTGATGACCAACGACCATTACTTTTTGGTCGTCGAGTTTTGCAAATCCAGTCAGGATAGCTCGGTCATCTCCGAATTTTCGGTCGCCATGTAGCTCCACGAATTCGTCGAATACCAGATTCAAATAATCTCGCGTATAAGGGCGGTTTTGGTGTCGAGCCACCTGAACCGTTTCCCAAGGAGATAGGTTTGCGTAGACGTCACGTGTAGTATCCGCGATCCGGTTTTTCAGGTCACGAACTTTTGCAGATTGACCATTGCCGGTTTCTTCGCTCTCGAGCGACTCTAATTCTTGCTCAAGCTCAAAAATCGGTTGTTCAAATGCCAGGCCAGGTCCCGCGCTACTCATCAATAATCCTCTAGACTAACTCTACAAACTCTACTCGGTCTCTTTGTTTGATCGGTACTCTCCATCACGACCTTCAATCGGTAATCGTGCTGAACACTGCATTACCCAGGGAGCGTTACAAAGTACCAACCTGTGATTCCATCATAGTAAACACTAATGAAAGATCTTGAAACTCCTAATTAAGGACTCTCAGACGCCGCCCCACTCACGCCTCGTCTTCCTCCGGTTTGATTTCGGATGGGTGCAAAGGTTTTGACCTAAAAACTCGCATGGTGGACAAATGTCGCAGTACGGTTTTGAGATTATTGGGACGTTGTTCTTTTTTCTTTCTCAGCATATCTTCGATGAGATCGCTGAATTCCTGAGTGACATTTTTATTGAGAGTATTGGCCGGAGGGGCTTTCGCTTTCAAATGCTTCGTCAGTAACTGTTCGGGAGAATTTCCAGTAAACGGTAGCTTGCCGGTGACAATTTCAAAATACATACAGCCCAGGCTGTAGATGTCGGAACGGATATCGAGAGGACGTCGGCGGATTTGTTCCGGTGACATGTAGCTGCGAGTCCCGGCGATTTCTTTAGGTTTCCCAAACCCGAGCTTAGCCAAAAAGCCGGTCCGAGATGGTTGGCATAAAGCAAAGTCAATGAGCTTGGTCTGCCCTTCATCGTTCACCAAATAGTTATCGGGTTTGATATCGCAGTGGACCCACTTTTGTTCGTGCAAATGGTCGAGCCCCAATGCGGAATGTTCGATAATCACATCCGCATGATGTTGCATCAATTCACGATCAATTCGTAATCGCTGTTTCAGATTGAGCTGCTCTCCAAACTCAAGCGAAAGATAAGGATCGTTGCCGGTCGTCCTCACGCCGAATACCTCGATCACATTGTCATGGTCGAGTTTACTGGCGATGTTGTATTCATGCTGCAGATACCTACGCTCCACTTTGCTTTGCCGAGCTTGCGCAGTAAGCACTTTGAGTGCTACTTTCTGTTTAGTATTTCCATCCACCGATTCGAAGATCTGACAGGTTGCCCCGGAACGAATCAAACGTACGATTCGATATTGATCAATAAAGTCTCTTCCGTGTCCCACAATTGTCTCGTTTAACTAGTTGAGATATGGATAGTCAACGATTACACCGGCTTTTCCCCAAAAGTACGCGGCCTAACCTGCTATTGAAATGATTGGGTGAAGTGTACAAAAAAACAAACGGTCTGGGAACGACTATTTGTGGTCGAGCCTACTCTGTTTCAAGCACTTCGCGGTAGATCTTTCGGATACGTTCGGTCATGAGTTGATGGGAATACATCTCCCGACACTTGGCTCTTCCGACGGCTCCAAGTTGTTCTCGTTTTTCTGGAGAGCTTGCCAGTTCCAGGATTCCTGCTGATAAGGCATTGATATCTTTCGCATCGGTGAGGATTCCGGTTTCACCTGTGATACAGACTTCCCGCGCACCATCGATGTCAAAGCTGAGAACCGGTTTTCCGGCCAACAGAGCCTGAGGTAGGGCCCGAGCTAGTCCTTCTCTCAAACTGGTGTGTGCCAATAAATCCATGGCTCCGATATATCGTGGCACGTCAGTGGGGGGCACGAGTCCGGTGAAATGGAAATGGTCGGTTAACCCCCCTGCCTCGATTTGCGTCACAATCGATTCCCGCAGCGTTCCATCGCCCACGAGCAGGAAATGGACATTTGGGTTTTCTGCGACGATCGATTTAGCGGCCTCGACTAAGTACTTATGCCCTTTTAAGTTGAACAGTCTGGCGATTTTTCCGACGACAATTTGGTCGTCAGTGAATCCAAACTCTTTACGGACGGTATCGCGATGGTCATTCGCTTGTAAGTAATCATCGATGGCCATTCCGCTATAGACCGTTGTGAACCGCTCTCTGCTAGCCACCCTGCCCTCAACCATGAGGTCGGTCATGGCATCGGCCACACAAAGCAATCGATGGCAGCGTTTGGCAGCAACGCGTTCGCAGAAAACGAAGAGGCGGCGAGCCAGGCCTGATTGATAGGGGTGGAATGGAGCACCGTGGACAGTATGGATGACGGCGGGTACTTTGAGCTTCCAGGCGGCCATCCTGCCAAGCATTCCAGCTTTTGCGCTATGAGTGTGAACCACATCCGGTTGGATTGTTTTGAGCAGTGCCTTTATTTGGCGATACGCTTTCCAGTCCTGCCAGGGGTGGATGTTTCTGGTTAATGCAGAGGCTTCCACAATCTTGAGTTGTGGGTGATTAAAGCGTTCGAGCAACTGGCCTTCCCGCCCTTCAGACGGTCCAGTGATCAAGGTGACGTCATCACCAAAGTGCTCGATCAAATCGATACAGTTCAGCAGTGTGTTTTCCTGAGCACCACCAACGATCATGCGGGTAATAATATGAACGACTTTCATAGCAGGCGTTTTAACCTACCTGACCAGCTTTGTACATATTAAGTCTCACCGTAATCGACATTCATCAGATAAAGGCCTTCCGGTGGAGCGGTCTGCCCTGCCCTCTTTCGATCACAGGCTTTCATAACGTCCACGATCCAGTCAGGCTCTTCAATGCCTTTTCCCACTCGGCTCAACGACCCCACAATGTTACGCACCATGTTATAGAGGAAACCATCGGCTCGGATGTCCATCGTAATAAATCGAGCGTCGTGACTGTAATGCTCGCTCAATTCAAGCGACATGACATTCCGAACACTCGTTTTACGATCACTCTTTGAAGCTTCAAAACTGGCAAAGTCATGTTCGCCAATGAAGTGTTGAGCCGCGGCTTGCATGGCGGAAAGATCTAATGCCTTGGGGTGCGACCAACAATATTTAAGGGACAGCGGGTCCATAATCGGTCCAGGTTGGATGATGTAGCGGTATTGTTTGCTAACAGCATCCCGTATCGGGTGAAAGTCATCCCGAGTGATCCGCAGGTGCCTTAAGTAAATATCGAAGGGCGTATGTGCGTTGATCGCGCGACACAGCACATCTTCGGGAAGATCCGTGGCGACTTTGAAAGAGATCACCTGACCATGCGCATGAACACCGGAGTCAGTACGGCCACTGGAAAGAACACGTTTAGACTGCCCCGTTACTTTGAGCAACGCGGTCTCCATCAGTCCTTGAATCGTCCGTTGATTGGGCTGTACTTGCCAACCGGCATACTTGGTTCCATCGTAAGCGAGTGTGCCTCGATAAGTATGCATAGGTTTGGAAGTCCGATCTGGTGATTAGCCGGCTGATTGCTGAATCAAAAGTTCAGCGATTTGCACAGCATTGGTGGCAGCACCCTTGCGAAGATTGTCACTCACGCACCAAAACGTAATGCCATTCGGTGAGGAAAGGTCTTCCCGAATTCGGCCGATAAAGACTTCGTCCGAGCCGGTACTGTTATTGGGCATGGGATAAATGCCATTGTCCAAATCGTCGACTACGGTGATGCCGTCCTGAGCCTCAAACAAGGCTCGAGCCTGTTCCACAGTCAGTTTCTCTTCGGTTTCGACCAGGATACTCTCACTGTGGCAGTTGGCAACCGGCACTCGAATAGCAGTCGGGCAAACTTGAATCGACTCGTCACCAAAGATCTTCTGAGTTTCCCATACCATCTTCATTTCTTCAGAGGTATATCCTTCGTGCTTGCGTGAGCCGATTTGTGGGATCAGGTTGAAGGCAATGGGGTGAGAGAATGCTTTGTATTCATAGTCTTCTCCCTGAACAGCCGCTTTAGTGCCTTCCTGAAGATCGACATTTCCTGCAAGCCCCGCTCCGCTGGTTGCTTGGTATGTACTGACAACGACTCGTTTAATCCGAGCGGCATCGTGCAATGGTTTCATCGCTACGACCATCTGTGTCGTTGAGCAGTTTGGACTGGCAATGACGCCATCGTGATCCTTTGCAGCTTCAGGATTTACTTCGGGGACGACTAACGGAACGTTGGGTAGCATGCGATGGAAACCGCTTTCATCTACAACGACTGCTCCGGCTGCTTTGGCCCACGGTACCAACTCTGCTGCCACTTCGTCTGGTGTACTGGCAATAATCAGATCCATGCCGTCAAAGGCATCTGGCCCCAATTCCACTACCGTGTATTCTTCACCTTTGAAAGTCAGTTTCGTGCCTGCCGAGCGTTTGGAAGCAATGAATCTTATCGACTTAAAGGGGACATCCCGCTCTTCAAGAAGTTGACGAACAATGGTTCCGACTGCACCGGTCGCACCGACCAAGGCAATGTTTTCGTACACGATAGGATTCCTTTATGGATATGGAAAGTGGAGATGATCGACTTAGGAGTCACGCAACTCAGGTGAGTCTTCATGAAAAAAGTCCCTTAGTCGCGTCGATGCGTCCAAGGAACTTTTCAGTATGGTTTCACTATGGGAAATCGGCAACGGCTAAACCATTGCTATTTTTTAACGACACTTGGTAAGTGGGGAGCAGAGAAAACGCGGGCAACCGGCTGGCCTGGTTGCAGGTCGATGTTCTCCGAAACACGGTATTCTTTAGAGTCGTTAATCCAGCTGATTTCCACGCGATAACGATATCGTGCATTGGGATCTACCTGACGTGAAATGTAAGTTCGCGTTGTGCCCTGAGATGTCGTAGGCTTGCCGTTGATGGTCACGGTAGCGTTTTCCGGTACGGTCAGGATGAGCGTAGTTGAGGTGGGGGCTTCCACCTGAAAAGCGTCATCATCGTCTGCTGGAGCAGCTTCGGGAGCCGGAGCCGGAGGGTCGGCAGGTGCTGGCTGCACAGGCTGCTCGGGTTCGGCAGGCTGAGCCGGCACTAGAGGCTGAGCTGGCTGGACTGGCTGAAGCACAGAATCGCTAGGCGTTGCAGATTCTTCGTGATATGGCTTTTCGGTTG
>CALKCC010000082.1 GCA_938082855.1 uncultured Pirellulaceae bacterium
ATGTTAATTTTCAAGGAGCTTTGCTGCTTGATGCGGATTTCAGTAACGCGAACTGGTGGCGAGCGATTGGTATCGAAAGCGCCTTAGTCGAAGACTTTAAAGAGCGCTTCGCACCGGATGACAATGCTCCCCAGACACTCATCGACGATTACAATGCCTGGCTAAAGCAGCAGTAACTTATGAGCCATTGGGAACTCGTCGCTACTGGTGATTGCCTGCCACCAATTCCGCGATCGTGAATTTCATAAACATGACATGGCTGCGGCTTCCTTCAAAGACAATTCCAACATGTTCGTCGTCGATCTGTACTAGGCTTGGATACCCAAAGCCTGTGAATTCATCGAGTAAGTGATGATGCGATTCAGGCCAGGTCATACCATCATCAAAGCTGACTTTGATTGTATGTCGTTCCCGTCGCTGCTGAGAATTTGGATTCGCGAATAGCAAAGCCGTTGCTTCCTGGCCATCCTGCATGTACTTGATCCGAATCGTGCTCCCGTTACAAACCGGCTCGATTAACCCGTTGTGATGAGTCGGATGAGGCGTCCAGGTTTTCCCCAAATCTTTAGTCACCATGACCGCTCGATGCATGTGAGCCTTATCTCGGCTGGAACGCATATTAAGCATCACGGAACCATCTAGCAATTCAACCGCCTGACATTCACTGGATACCTCGCCAGTTGGATTACCGACTTTCCAGCTCCTTCCATGGTTCTTACTCGACATGATCGTGGAAAAAGGAGACCCTGCTGCATCTCGTCCCTGGACTGGCATTACCAGAGTGCCACTTTTAGAAAGCGTAATTCCATTCTGCGGAGCGGGTGCAAACAATACCCATTCTTCCTTCTTAAGGTCTCGTGTGACATTTTGCAGCTCCGACCAGGTTTCACCATGGTCTTTGGAAACGGCGAGCAACATTTGTGCAGCCTTTCCGATTTCGTATCCAGCCTCACTTCCATCACCATTCCACTGATGTTTGCCTGGCTTTCCATACATCCAAACCGCCCAGACAAAGATCTTGCCCGTCTTGGGGTCAACAATGACGCCCGGGTCACTAATGCCGTTCTGATCCTGAGGCAGGCCTCCCCACTCGCCGCGATCCATAATCGGACGAGGCTTACTCCAAGTCTGTCCTCCGTCTGTACTTTTACTGAGACCGATATCGATATCTTCCTGTAAGTCTTTTGTCCGATTATGACGCATATCATAAAAGGCAAGCAGTGATCCGTCCTTGGCTCGCGTCACTGCGGGGATACGGTACGTGTGAGTTCCACCCTGGCCTTGCTGGCACAGTGCATATCCAATTCTCATCTTTCGTCCAGGCATTTTGTCCTGAGGTTTGATAAGTCCTTCGGTCGTTTCGATCTGACTACATTCAACATCTATGTGGTGAAGCAGGCTCGCGGTGGACTTTAGTTTGCAAGAAAGCCAAAACCAATTGTCTCCCTTTTTAAGTGTGATACGGCGAGAAAAGATCAAGCGATCAGCTGGGGTATTCGCTGTTCCCACAGTCCATTCTGTGGATAGCTGTCCTTCCGGACCTCCCAGAAACAGAGTCATGGACCCGATGTCATGGATATCATCGGTGCCTTTGAAATCAAACTGAAGGGACTTGATTTCATATCCCTCCTCTTCAGCTGTCACTTTGAGTTCAACAATATTGTTCGTCTCCCGCCCAATGAGTGCCGGGTAGGCCCGTTGCAGCTGGATGGCATGGATTACCGGAGCGGCGGAGAGCATCGGTAACTCAGAAAACAAAAAGGCAGTGATCAGGAAGGCAAGATATTTTAAACGCATCGATACATCTCTCTATAATGAAGGCTCCGTCTTATCTTAACGGCTTTTAACCACTCACGCCTTTTCAAAAGACCCGTCCGTCATGAATCGAAGATCGAATTCCTTTTGTCTGTCGCTGGTATGCATTAGCTGCTGGCTTCCTTTGGTATCGAGCCACATGGTGCTTGGCCAGTCTCCTAAAGGTGACAAGGATGATTTTCTGAATTGGCTCCAACACGACATCGAATCGTTTAACTCGGAACAACAGCCAGCAAGCTCGCATATCCAAGCGAATCTAGCACTCGCTCGACTCGCCAAATTATCCGGCTCGGAAACACTGAATTCGGAAGCATTGTATAAGCGAGCTTTGCAGGTGGCCTCACAAAAAACGAATTTGCTATTCCATCGCTATCTCTTTTTATATGCCAAAGAAATCAACGACTTAAATCTGGCAGCCGAAATTGCAAAAGCTGCTTCCAAAGCCAAGACAACAGGTGACTCTCTTCAAAATCAATTAGCCATCCTTCAGTACAAAGCCGGAGACAAGAACGCAATCGCTGATTATCCCTCTGGCAAACAGACGTTTTTCTCTGCTATGAGTCTGGCACGAATGCATATAGAACTTGGAGAATTTCATCTGGCCGAACAGCTGGCGACTGACATTGAAATCACTGAAGAAAATGATCCGCTCGATGTAACCGGGCTCATATTGAAACAAATTGCTCAAGCCTTGCAACGACAGGGAAAGAAACCACAAGCGATTGAGTTTATTGATCGAGCGTACGACGTTGCTGGAAAGCAGTTTTACACCGGATTTGGAATTGAAGCGACGTATTTGGCCATGCACGGGTCCTTAGTTGAAAATGCTGAACGGTTGGCCAAGCGAGCTGTTGCCTATCGTGGGTTTCATGCCAGAGAATTAACGCAAGCATTGATTCGGGAACTGGTAGAGTACGGAGCATTAGATAAGGCTTTTGAAATGACACGCTTTCTCACCGAACGCGAAGAAGTAGATCAGTCGATTGGAGGGATCGCCTTAGCCCATGCAAAACGAGGTGACGACGTTAAGGCTCAACAGGTTTTGGAGATCATCAAAACTTCCTCGGCCAAATACCAGGCTCAAATTGCCCTGGCCTCATTCTATTTAATCGATGGCCGAGCAGAGCTTGCTCAGACACATGCGAATTCGACTCTAACGGAGATGCAAAGGGATAGAGAAACTGAATTAGGTTACGAATCTCTTTTAATGTGCCGCTTACAATTAGGGTTAAGAAACTACACCGTTGCAAAACAACTGATCGATCAAGCCGAAGGTAAATACAAAATCAAGATCCTCGTAGCCGCTGTGAAGGAGATGACTCGATGAAAATCCTACTGAAAAGTCTACTCGGTATCTGCTGTCTCGCTGCATGCATAATGACCAGCTCGGGTTACGCAATGGATCCGATCTATATGGGGTCAGATCGCTTTGTCATAAAACAGGCAGAAGCGTCATCGACGTATCAACTCTATTGCCCAAAGAAAGACAACTGGACAGGTTATACTTTTCCAGAGGAGCAACAAACGCAGCCGGTACTTTCCTCTTCGGCAGCGTTATTCCGTTTAAATGGGATTCGCATCGAGAAATTGGTTGCCTGTAGCCCTCTTGGAAAGTGGAGTACCTACACGTTAAAAAAACCACTCGTAGGTGAAGCACTACCAATCATTGGCGAGTCTGTCGGTGCCTACTATTTACCCGGGCGGGTCGTGGCCTACAGCGGAGTTTCAAATTCGTGGGGCGCTATCCAAGCTGAACGCCCGCCCTATGTGATGGAAGATACCGTCATCGCATATACGTCAGATGTATACTCCGCGTTTAGTGCACATTCCGGATCTTGGAGTTCCGTAAGTAAAGTGAATCCGCACGGACACATTGTGACGCGAGATCTGATCGCCGTCACCGGATTAGATGAACGTACGCTTCATGTATTTTCTAGACAGAAGGGTAGATGGCAAAGCCATACGTTTGCCGAAGGCATCGAGTTTCGTCCCGTCATGAGCGAAGGGGTGGCCGCTTTTAGTACGATTGGAAATAATCAAAAGCGACTCTATGCGGTCGGCGGTAACGGCAAGTGGACTTCCACAAAACTCGAACCTTCCTTTTCAGGTACGATTAGTCCGATTGTCAGCGACGAAATCGCCTGTTTTGATATCGGTGACCATGTGATTGGTTTTAGTAGTACAAATGGAAAGTGGGACACGGTTAAGTCCACGGGACACCCATCCGTACATCAATCGAGCATTGTCATTCAGGAAGAGGGTAGCGTCTTAATCTTTAATTCGGAAACTGGACGCTGGAGCCGTGGCTACCGTTAACGGCGGTAAAGGTTGTGGCTCAGTCTTTCAGATAGCCGTGCTCTTTAAACCATGTCCACGCATCTTCAACCGTCTTTCGCCCATCGGTTATCGAGTAACCCAACTCATCAATGGCGCGTGTGCTGTCGTAGTAATGGAATAACGAACCCATTTTGATCGCAGCCGAGTTGATATCGGGTTCACGGCGGATGATTTTCCCGAAGATGTCTCCCACGAATCCCGCAAAAGCGCGAATGGCAGGACCCATTTTTCGTTTGGGAGGACGAGTGCCTGCGACTTCAGCAAACAGGCACCAGGCATCATAGTAAGAAATCGTTATGCCGCCCAGAATATAATTACGCCCCGCTTCACCACGTTCTAAGGCCGCCAGAATTCCATTGGCAACATCTAAGATATGACACAGGGTCATTCCACCGCTCGGTGCAATCGGTGGCTGTTTGGTGATCACTTCCACCAGCATTTTCCCTGAAGAGGGTTTCCAATCAAATGGCCCTAACATGAATCCTGGATTCACGATCACCGCATCCAATCCGGCATGGATAACTTCTTGGAGTGCCGCTTCTGCTTCCGTTTTACTCACGACATAGGAACATTGCGTTTTCCCTGTTCTGGGTGTCTCTTCGTTAGCAGGCTGTTCTTCGGTCCCAATTCCTAATGCATCGACACTCGATACATAGACCATCCGGATGTTTTTTTCGTGCGCTGCCTTCGCAACATTAACCGTACCGCCAACGTTTACCTGACGTTGACGATCAAGTTGCGACCAACCGATTTGCACCATCGCAGCAACATGGATCACAGCTTCAATACCTTCACAGGCTAATGAAACACTTTCAGCGTCGCAGATGTCGCCTTCGATCAACTCTACATCCAAACCTTCAAAGCATGGTTGTGGTGTGGTGTTCCGAACGAGTGCCCGGACTTGATGCCCTCTTTCGAGTAGCAATCGTATTACGTTGTTACCGACAATACCGGTACCGCCTGTAACGAGTATTGGCATCCAAGATCTTTCAAAAACTCCGCCTGGTCACTTCCTGGCGGTGGGAGAGGGAAAAACTCAATCTACCAGCGAATGCCGAACTCGTCGTTACACAATGTCCAAGAAAAACCATTTAATCGTGAGGCGACGGCAAGCTAGGAAAGGTTTGACGAAAAAAATCTAATTAAGCGCGCCTACCATGCATGTTTTTTGCACCAGTAGATAAAGAGTGTTTCTTTTAAATTGTGTTTTTTAGGAGTGTTGAAATGGATCCTGATTTAGCCGCAGGTGGCTTATTAGCCGGATTAGGTGCAATGTTATTTGTTTACATTGGTGTTATTGTATTGACTATTGTCGCAATGGCCAAAGTCTATAGTAAAGCAGGAAAACCTGGAATCGCAGCCATCGTGCCCATTTGGAATATCGTTGTTCTCTGCGAAATCACGGGAAAATCACCCGTATGGATAATCCTGTTGATGATTCCCTTTGTGAACATCATATGCAGCATTATTTTGTTAAATGAGTTGTCCAAATCGTTTGGGAAAGATGCGGGATTTACTGTTGGACTAATATTCCTCAGTCCAATATTCCTGATGATTTTAGGATTTGGTTCTGCCCAATATATAGGTCCCTCGGCAGCTGCTTAATCGCTTAACTCAAAATCACTTAAAACGGCGTTGATGACGATAGTCTCAACGCCGTTTTTTGATTGGTGCCTCTTGTTCCTCCGCCGCGTTATAATCAACTATACCTATCGCCTGCGGCTCCAAGGATCAGGAACATCCAAATGCTCAAACGCTCGTCACTATTTGCTTTCGTTATTCTGGCTCTTAGTACAACACTTACATCTGCAGCTGAATTGGCCAACATCATTTACGTGATGGTCGATGATCTGGGGTATGGTGATCTTGGTTGTTACGGACAACAAACCATCACCACTCCGCACATCGATAAACTCGCTAAAGAAGGCATGCGATTTACCGATCACTATGCGGGTCACACTGTCTGTCGTCCATCTCGTCTTGTGTTACTCACAGGTAAACATAGCGGCAATACACCCATCCACGGTAATACACAGTATTACTTTCCTCCCAATACCCAAACGGTCACCACGTTACTCAAACAAGCAGGATATACTACTGGGGGCGTTGGAAAGTGGGCACTCGGACCACCTCAAACAACCGGCGTACCCTCGAAGCAGGGATTTGATTATTGGTTCGGTTATTTAGATCAGAGTCGAGCTCATAACTTCTATCCCGAGTATTTATGGGAAAACGAAACTAAGTTTCCACTCAGTGGAAACGTCGAAGGCCCAAAGAAAAATGTATCCACTGAACGAGTTACTTATTCGCATGACGTGATGCATGAAAAGGCACTGGCCTTTATACGTGAAAATGCCAGTGAACCATTTTTCCTGCAAGCTCACTACACGATCCCTCACACAAATAACGAGGGAGGCCGAGCAACCGGTAATGGTCAGGAAGTACCAGACTACGGCGCGTATGCCAGTAAGGACTGGCCCGCTCCGGAACGTGGGTTTGCTGCAATGATCTCACGACTGGACAGTGATATCGGTGAGATGATGATGCTCTTGCAGGAACTCAAGATCGATCGTCAGACGTTAGTTATCTTCACCTCGGATAATGGGCCACACCAGGAAGGCGGGCATAAGATGGAGTTCTTTAATTCCAACGGAGAGCTGCGAGGATACAAACGCGATCTATATGATGGTGGAATCCGAGTGCCCATGATTGCGCGATGGCCAGGCGTCATTCAACCCGGTACTACATCCAATCACCCATCTGCGTTTTGGGATTTCCTGCCGACTGCCTGCGAGCTGGCCAAGATTGAACCACCTGCCGACACGGATGGGATATCCTATCTGTCAACGCTCTTAGGAAAACCTCAGGATCAACATGAATATTTGTTCTGGCGAGCAGGGCAAAAATTTGCTGTCCGCCGAGGTGAGTGGAAGGCCGTGCGCCTCAATGATAAGGCGGCAGTGGAGCTTTATAACCTGAAAGAGGATTTGGGCGAACAAGATAATCTTGCCAGCAAACACCCTGAATTAGTGGGTGAATTTGAAGCCATCATTGCAAAACATCAGCAATAATACAAACAACCGTATTAGGTTTAATCAAGGAAGTCACACAAGCTACCATCGTGAAATCAGCTACATTTCAGCCCGGGTATATTTTGGACCGTCGTGGAGATGCGATTTGGTTTTTGGGGCTTCCTTACATCGCCGTCTTATTCGCAATCAGTTGCCAGATGTGGCTTCCTGCAGTTGCTCTGGCATCCATCAGTCTCTGGATCACGATTCCCCATCATTTCGCAACCTGGCTTCGCACCTATGGATTTAAAGAAGACCTGTCGCGATGGAAAGAACGGCTGATTATTGGCCCAGTCATTATTTTCACACTGACCATTCTGGGGGCTATCTATGTACCGTTGACCTTCTTCATGGTGAACGTACTCTGGGATCATCAGCACAGCATCATGCAACAGCATGGTTTCAGCCGAATCTACGACTTTAAGTCCGGGACTGGCACTAAACGAAGTGGAAAATTTGACCTCGGGTTCCACTGGGTTTTCTTTGGGAACATGTTGATTACCTCGCCTTTGTTTAGCACGATCTGGATTGCGCAGTTCGCTTCCATGGGGCTTCTTCCCGACGCCTCAACCGTCCAATTGGTACAGTCCGTGAGTTGGGCCATCACAATTAGTTACGGTATTGTTTACTTACTTCAGCTTATTCAGGGCGTCCGTCAGGGACAAAAAATCAACCCCATCAAATATGTGTTCATTGGATCCAGTTATTTTCTCTGGTACTTTTGTGCATGGCACGCCTCGTCGGTATTGGTCTGGGGAATTGCTCATCGCATCATGCACGGACTTCAATACATCATCATTGTTTATTGGTACCTCCGCAGGAAAGCAGAAACCGATCAAACGGCTGACATCCCGGTTGAAGGTCTCGGATTCAAATTAGTTCGATACATGGTGGCATCCAAACGAGTCTGGGCTTTCGTCGCTATCAGTGTTGTTTATGCCGCCTTGTTCCAATTAGTACTGCTTGAACCTATCGAAGTATTTGGCTTTGGAGTCTTCCGGATCTCTGAGGTGGATCGAACCATAGAGTCACTCAGGAATATCGGGATGACCGATGCTATGTGGCAGGGTGTATATGCCGAGATCCTGGTAGCCGGGTTTGGAATGACGCATTTTTACTTCGACTCTTTCATATGGAAAGTCCGCGATAAAAAAGTTCAGAAGGGGCTGTAAGGATGGTGGAGCTAATCCAAAAATACCGAATCCTTATCATCGTCTCCCTGGCGTTTGCTGGCGGAGCCTGGTACGAGTTGACGTTCGTTGACCAGTCGACGTCTTACGTGTCTGCCATGGCAGCTCCTAATCCAGCTGCCGAGGTGCTAATCGAACTTTACCCACAGCGTTTAGGGACCAAATGTCTGGAAGCCGATCAGGCTTTGTATCTACGATATGACCTCGAAGCCGCCAAGAAGAACCTTGAAGAGGCCTTAGCCAATAATTACAAAGACGACCCAAGCTATTATTACAATTACGCTTCAGTTGTCGTGATGCTGGATGAGCCGCGGGACGTGGTGGAAGAAGCCGTCCGGCAATGGCGAGCTAATGGCATTCCGGTTCAGGAAGAGTTGGACCCAAGACTTATCTACAAAAACGTCAGTTTCCCACTACCGCCGGACGAAGGCTTGACGCAACTATTGGCCAAATCGCTCGATGGGCGCCGAGTCGTCATGGCTCCTGAAATGGCACCTGGCGGCGATCGTTTTTTTGCTCAGGTGCATCACCTGTTTGAGAACAACTCAGCGTATCGCACAAGCAATATCTCAGCCAACTCTCGATTCACAGCTCTCAATCTATCACCAAACGGCTCTCATCTGATTACGGCAAACGAAGGTGGTACCATTGCCATCTTGGATTTGGATCAACAACAAGCGTTGCATCGTCTGAGTAATCCTAGCGGCGATGTCTATGCCGTCGCAGTCTTACCAACTCATAACCTTGCCGTGACAGGTGACCATGCCGGAGTCCTACGATTATGGGATCTGACCAGTGGTGAAGCGATGGCCACACTCCAGGGATCGGAACGGCCTCTATCGTCCCTTGCCATTTCACCTGACCAATCCCACATTGCGGCGGGAGATTGGAATGGCGACATCAAAGTATGGCGTCTTTCGCCAGCTGACAACAAACCACTATTAGAATTGGTCTCGCTAAATCCTTCTGCCCATCAGGGCGTTATTACAAATCTCGTGTTTAACTCAGACGGAACTCAATTAGCCAGTGCCAGCCGCGACCATAAGGCTCGAATGTGGAAACTGGATTCGACTCCGAAGGAACTCTTTCAGGTGGAACACAAAGCCCCTGTCTATGGTTTAGACATTTCACCTGATGGAAGTTATCTGGCGACATCCGGAGAAGACCGACAGATTAAGATTTGGGATACTGCGTCTGGAGACGAGCATAAACAAATTGAAGTAATTGGAGTATTCGCTGATGGCGAACAGATTGCGATACCCATTTACTCTGTCTTGTTTTCGATGGACTCGCAGGAAGTTATCGTCGTCAATAATCGGCAGGAAATTCAGAAATTCGATTACTAAAGTTATGTGAGTCTTGATGATGAAACCTCTTGTTATCACCCACCAATTCGAATCCTCGCCGGAAGATGTTTTCGAAGTGCTCGCGCATATTGAGATTGCGTCTGAGATTATTCCCAAGATAAGCGAAGCGACTATTCTTACCGAGCAAAGACGTGGGGTGGGGGGTACGTTTCGCCGAGACGCGTCAAATGGGACGGCATAGCTTTACTATGGAATTTGAAGTGACCGAATACGATCCACCTCATTCGGTTCGACTGGTTTGCACAGACAATATGGGAACGACGTGGGACTCTATCTACGAATTGGAACCACTTGATCAGGGTACTCGAGTAACACTGACCATGCAGTGTATCCCAACGAAGTTTGCCATGCGCCTAATGTGGCCGCTCATGAAGATACTCACCAAAAGGGGAGTTCAGGAAGACTTCGGCTTTTTCACTGAGCATCTGAATCAGGTTGAGGAACCTTACTGATTTCCTGAAGTACTGGTTCTAAAACAGGTCGGATAAGTACCTCTGAACCGATCTGACTTAAGTGCGTCTTATCTGTATAGTATTTCGCCGAATGCGTACCAATCAGTGATTGACCATTCTCAAAACAAAACTGGACAACCGGTAGGAACTCTAAGTCTGGATAATTGGCATACCGTTGGAAAATGGTGTTGATCGGTTCCTGCTGATTTTCATGTTGCCGTTGACTAATGCCAAACGGAACAGGTTTTCCCTGTTTATTCGCATTCATGATGGCACGACTAATATCTAATTCTTGATCTGGAATTTGGTGCATCACCCAAACTTTCACTCCGATCGCGTGCAACGAATCGATCGTCTTTTTGAAGGCTCTATCAAAAACCGGGGGCTCATAATAGGACATGAGTCCTTGTTTTGGTTTCAGGTATGCGCTCCACCTGGCCACCAAAATCACATTTTTAATCTGATACTGTTTGATCTCCGCCAGAATAGCCTCGTTAAATTCCTGTTGATCCGATCGGCCGCCCACGCCCATTTCTAACAACGAGGGGGTGGAATTCCTTGTTGCGATGTATCCTGTCATCTGGCTTTCCAAACAAAGTGCATCTACCATCTCCGAAATCATTCGGGTCTGAGAATCGCCCCATATCAAAAACGTAGGCTTGCCTTCCTTTATGCCAACTTTAGGCAAGCCCCTTGTCTGAATCTCCTGCGTGGTATCAGTTCGAAATCGAGAGGTCATACCGGCATGTACAACATCCTTTAATGAGGCGTCATAGCGATTAGGTAGACCATTTAATTCAACAATCCACAACGGTAACACGACAAAGGCTAGGCCCAAGGATAACACTGCATAGGTAAGTCGTTTATTGCTCGCCAGCCAGGTTCGCTTTCGAAAAGGCTGTTCAACAAATCTCCATGACAGGTACGCCATCAAAAAGCTGGCGGCAAATAACGCTGTCGCAATCGGCCACGTAAACTCGGAGGTAAACCCAAGTTTTGTAAATACAATCAAGGGCCAATGCCATAGATACAGCGAGTAGGAAATGAGTCCTATGCCAACCATGATTCGCAATCGCAGGATCCGCGTTATAGGGTTGGGGGCCTGTGTGCCGTATATAAGTCCAGCGGTCGCAAGGCAGGGAAGAATCGCATTGGCCCCTGGGAACACGGTGGATTCGTCGTAACTCCAAAAGCAATAGAGCAGTCCCGTCATCGAGAGAAAACAAATTGCGGTCCGAAAGACTGAGGTCTTTTCCAAATCAACGGAATGACTCGATAGACACGCGAGACAGCAACCTATTAGTAACTCCCAGGCTCGGGACTGTAACAAAAAGAACGCCGGCTGAGGGTCTCGTTCCACTTGCCAGATACTGTATGCCAAAGAAAGAACTAAAAGGCCCCCTAGCCCAGCAAGGACTGCTCGCCTTCCTCGTCGATAAAACAGACAAAGCAATAGAGGTAAGAGCAAATAAAAGTGTTCTTCTACAGCCAGCGACCAGGAATGTAGGACTGGATTCAATCCAGCGATCGGATCGAAGTAATCGATGCGGTAAGCAAAGTGATAATTCGCAAATAGTACAACCTGAGCCAATTGAGCTTTGACTAAGCTCATGAGTTCTGATGGCAATAGAATCATGAGCCCAAGGAGCAGGGTGCCAATGAGCATTGCAAAGCTCGCCGGAGCCAGGCGGCGAACTCGCTTGATCCAAAATGACTTCAGGCTAAATGTACCTGCCTTTAAGTCTGCAGATATGATGGACGTAATCAAGAAGCCCGAGATCACGAAGAAGACATCCACACCGACATAACCTCCGGATATACCAACATCCAGATGGAATAGAACGACTGCAAGAACGGCTACCGCTCTTAGGCCGTCTATTTCGGGACGGTATTGAATCCTCGCCAATGTCTTGCCTCCTAACACACCATTCCTGATGTGTGGCTTACCTATCAAATCCTTTCGATGTCCACAAATAGAATAGCTTAGGTACATTTGGACTTTCAATCCCAATGTACTAGCTTAGGAATCCACTCGGACAATTCACCAACCAACTCTCGGGGAATTGCTATTGTTGTAAACCAATTTGCCGTATTACATTCATCGTTGCGTGCTGCTGTACCGGAATCTGCTGAAGGGTGGCAAGCTCAACACCCAGACTACCGCTCGACCAACACTTCCATGATCATTTCGCACAAACATAAGTTCATTTTTATTCATATGTCTCACACCAGCGGACGTAGTTTAACAATGGATTTAGTTAATCACTGCGGAGCGGATGACATCATCACCCCAACCGGGGATTATCAAGGACAAAACTGCGACGGTTGGACGCGGCACATGCCTGCTCGCGAGGTCAAAGAACGCATTGGTGATGAGATCTGGGACTCTTACTACACCTTTTGCATGGATCGAAATCCCTGGGACAAGGTCACTTCAAATTACTGGTATAAGCGGGGATACAAACACAAAGAGGCGCGGGCGGCAGAACGAGTTCATTTCGTAGAGCGAGCCATGCGTAAGTGCTTTGGCTATCCGTGGGGACTAAATACCTGGCTTCGTTATCGCTTCCTGAAGAACCGATTTTCTTTTGCGCATCGCCCTAAACTTCCAAGAGGCTCATATTGGTTTACCGACCGTCAAGGGAATATTATCGTCGACTCCATTCTTCGTTATGAATGTCGCATGGACCACATGAAGCAATTGGCGAATCGACTCCAGATTCAAATCGGGGACATGTCACAAGAAGGCCGACTTACCCGAAAAACTAAGCGCAGCTACGTGGAAGAATATGACGACTGGAGCAGAGAGGCAATTCGCAAGTTCTTCGATACCGACTTAAAGGTATTGAAATATGAGTTCGGCGAAGAGAGCCCTCAGGACATTATTGAAATGAAGAATTCGAATATCTTCTCTCAATAAGATCCAATCCAGGCTTAGAGATCCCGCCAGGATTGTTCGTCGTAACCAAAGTTGGCAAAGTCCTGCTTATAGAGTCTGATCATTCGATCGGCGATTTCATCGTTGAGCACGGACGTGTCTTTTTTCCCACTTGAGTTCCTTGGCTTACCTGCAGCCTCTCGAGCCCAATCCACATCCATGCCCAACGCACCGAGTATTTCACAAACTCCGATGGAAAATCCCGATTCAATTTTATGCACATGATCATATTGAATGACATCGGCATGCAGGACCGAGGTTTGTGTGTCCCAGTGTTGGTTACGCTGGCCTTCCGGAAGCGACTCAACAAAGTGAAAGAAAGTATCAAATGATACGACTTCATCTGGATTTGATCCCTGTAAGCCTTTGGTTCGAGCAAACTCCCTAATCACTGGCATCAACTTGACCATACTGCGTGGCCAACCTTCATGATGCCCTTTGACCAGCTTGTCGTTCCACGCAGAAATCGCTCGGGAAAACGGATTGCGCACAAAGCAATGGAATTGATATTGGTCCGGATTGCGAAACGCATGAATGTAGTCCCTCAACGAAGCAGTCATATACCGCCGCGTTTCATTCATCGGCCACAATTTGCTACGCATTGGAGGCATCTGATGGGACTTCAGTCCGTCGACCAGAATCGAGCGAAATGAAGTGGACCCGACTTTCGGGTTCAAACAGACGACCAACCCTAAATCACGACGCACATAGACCTTGTACGGACTGAAGTGTTTTCGCGAAAATAGCTTCCATATCTCTCTCAGTGACCTGCTCATAGTATCGAGGATTTTAGAGAGTTCCAAATTAAACGACAACAGCACCTAGTCGACTTCACTTAGTCATCTTGTAGTCTCTTGTGTTTTCGACTTAAATTCACGCTAATGAGCTTGAAGACCTCACACGCCCTTTCCAAATGTCTGAGTTATGAACCGGCTATTGCATTTAACCATCGCTTTCTTCGTTCTGAGTCCAGGACTCCTACAGGCGCAAAGAAAGTCCGCCGAATTCCCGCTGAGGCTCAATGATAAAGGCGGCCCTAATGTCGTCTTTTTGGTGCATGGGAGCTTTGCCGGAAATGAAACGTGGCCACTGGTGGTTGACGAAAAGGTAAGCTTTGCTTCCGAGCTGAAGCGGGCTGCAGGTAAGGGCACGACGGTTCATCATTTTGTCTGGAGTGGACAGAACAAGCACCAATCGCGTTTGGATGCTGCTGATAACCTAGCCAAGGAAATTGAGGAATTTACGACGGCGGAAGATCGCGTGGCCATTGTTGGACATAGTCATGGGGGAAACGTTGGGCTATTAGCCGCTTCCAAACTCTCAAGGCCTATCGATTTAGTCGTTTGCTTATCGACTCCTCATCTGTATTTGGTGATGGAAGACCCGGAGGGAAAAGAAGTCCCGTTGCCCATCTACTGTCCACCTGTCAATCAGCAACAAATTAAGGACATCGTTTGTATTACCCCGGACAACGATCGTGTTCCTGATTTTTGGGCTGAGATTAATGGTGTCAATGATGACACTGCCATTGACCTGACAAGGTCGTGGCGTCGGGCACAGCAGTTAATCCTGCCGAAGGTCAGTAGCCCATTTCATGATCTTGCTGAACGAGTTGGTTTGACTGACGAGATCGTAAATCTGGAAAGCCGAGATTCGTTGATCGTGACCAAACATAATATTAAGTACCGGTCCGATGTCAGTGGCGTCGACATGAAACATGCCGTTGTTCATTCGTGTCGAATGGGATTCATTCTGGGGAAACTGGTGAGGCATGGTATGAGCCGTCAATTTCACGAGTATGTATCGACGATTTATCAGCAGTCACCGGCTGACGACGGAGCGACTTTAGAATCTGAAGTGCTCGACTTGGTTCGAAAACGTCACTACGAAGACATCGAACATCCACAAGCGCAGGTTGCCTTGCAAATCAAATCGGTAGAGTTGGAAGTCGAGAAAGGATCGGCTTTGGCACTCGGTGACGAAGCATTGCCTGACTTATATTTTGTCATTAGTACGATTGATGGTGACGAGTTGTTTGAGGTCAATGAAGCCGATGACGGCCTTGTGGCTTCGTGGGATTTGGAAGAGCTGGATGAGTTATTGCCAGTGATCGGCACGGGTAAGATTCAGGTTTGGGATGATGATACCTTTAGCGACGATCCCATTGGCGACCCCGTGGTGTTTACACTCAGCTTTAAGCCCAACCAGTTTGAGCGAAAAATGGAAGTCAAAACCGAGCATTACACGATCACCATTCACTGGCAACGCCTCCACGAGTGATTTAAATAGGTGACACCCACTCTTCGGCCAGGCGTTCTGCTTCTTTCCGGCCAGTAATCCAGTGCCACCCACTCGATCCTGCACCTAAATCCACCTCTAAATAGGTGACACCCACTCTTCGGCCTCGTAGTGATTTTTTCTATTTACCCCAAATTGCCAACTCCAAAAGTGGGTGGCACCGGATTGAGAATCTGGAATTCGTCAGAGGATGTGGGCTTGGAGTAAAAAAGCGACATAGCTTACAATTTGCAGCGGTTTTTTGGGTATTTCGAATGCGTAAGCGATCTAGAACAGACATGAATACTCGCTTACGGGGTGGTGAGCGATTAGAAGACCGGCGGCTTCTAGCCTCCGGCGGAGGTGTCTGCAACCTATTCACTGACCCAATCACTCCTGAAGTCGCTATCGCCTTTGAACAAAATCAGATTGACATTGGTGACACGGAGCCCGTCCGCAATCGACGTCAGCCAAGAATTGCATTGCTAGACACGGAATCCTTGGATTTCAATCGCTATAGCCTAAACGCCTCTGTCTCTGCAGCCATCGATCTTGAAGACACTGGCTGCAAACGTCTATCACACAAAGCTCTCAAGACCACCGGAATCCTGGTTTTCGACTACCAAAATGCCAACAACTTCAAATTTGCTGGCTTTGATGCCAGACGCAATTTATGGATGATCGGTGCTAATCATGGTGGGAAGCAAAAAATATATGCTCGCCTTCAAGAAACCATCGAACTAGATGCGACCTACGATCTAAAGCTGAATGTTGATCACTCTACAGTTGAGTTGTTATCCAATGGATCCTCAAAAGTCTCTCACACCTATCGAGCCCTCAATCATGAGAATCCAATAGGTCTTGGCACACTACTGCCACGACCAACTCGATTTCAGGACATCGCCATTCAAGACTATTTTCCACTTTCTGAGACTGTGACGGATGACTTAAAGGTGACACAAGGTGTATCAGAAATCATCGATGTGCTAGCCAACGACGCCGTTGCCTATGATGTTGAGGCTGCTCTTCAACTTAACCAAACTGACTACACTCTGGGGCAGGTCTCTATCATCGACAATCAGCTTCATTTCGAAGCAACTGCTAACAACTTTGGGCAGGAAACTATTGAATACGAAGTTGTGGATCAATTTGGAAGAACCGTTACTGGCCATGTCGATATCACTGTCAGTTCAGCTTTTCCCATCGACTTCGATCTGGGCGAATCGGAACTTGGTTCATTCGAATTACTACGTGGCGATCATTCGTCAATTGAGACTCCAGATGGAAGTCTCCATCGCCTCACAGGACTGGAGCTTTTGGACGTTGGGTTACCACCGGACAAATTCACTATGACAACAACCGTCATGACCCACCCCAGCACGCCTCGCATGAATTTTGGTGGACACCTTGTGTTCGACTATTTGGATGACCGCAACTTCAAATTCGCTGGTATGCTGGCCAAGAAAACGCGCGCGGTCATTGGCGAAGTAAGAAATGGTCGAACGTTTATTTGGAATTCCCAACGCATAAATAAAGCTAGCGACCACCAGTACCACCTCAAACTCGTCGTGAATGAAAAGCAAGTGCAGTTGCTCATCAACGACTCGCAGTACATTTCTCGTCAATTCGCCCAATCTGTCACGTCCGGAAACATCGGATTGAAAGGCCATGGCCGCGGCTCCATTTTTAGCGATCTCAGGCTCGACAATATTAATCAGCCAGCGGTGGCCTTAAACGATTACCACAAGATTCCAGTCCATCAGGACGTTACACTCAACTACCTGATGAATCTTCCTCCTGATGTGGAGTTATTATCTGCCTCTGCAGCGCAAGGAACGGTACGAATTGAAGACAACCAACTTATCTACCATTCCGCTCCACATCACTGGGGGCCAACGACCGTTGACTATGAACTCCAATATCCAAACGGAACTCAAGTCTCCAATTCACTACCGCTCGCACCAGGTGTCGACTATCCAGCAACCGCTCAACTAACTCAATTCGGCCATCTGGAATCTGCCATCGTGATGAATGATCTCGGATTTCAAATTCAGGGCAAGGAGTTCTTCCAGGAAAACCAGTACCCGCTTCCATTTGGCGGTTATGAGAGTGTCACCAACTTTAATATGCTTTTCCTCAATGAGTTGCTCCCGGAAGATTTTGACATCGTTATGCAGTCTCAAAGTTCCAGCCGAGAAGATTTCGCTGAAGAGTCTGTCATCTTCGACTATCGAGATCAGCTCAACTATAAATTCGTCAGCATTGATCGAGCCGTGCGATCAACTCAGTCCTCGACACTCATTGGTACGATCGTCAATTCGATCTTCTATCCAGTTAACACTTACTGGCATATCGGGGAGGTGGTTAATGGAGAACAGCGTATCTTGAAGCAGACGCGTCGGCGTCTGAACCTGAATTCAAATCTCAATGTGAAATTACAAGTTAGGGACAACCAAATCGCAGTCCTTGCTAATGGCTCCAGAATCTCAAGCTACGAATTTTCAGAATCACTAAACTACGGCGCCGTCGGAGCGTACTCTCCGTACTTTGATCGAGCGTATCACACCCTTAGCATTTTAGACCCCAACTCTGCTCCAGACTCTACTGCCACTAATACTCAGCTCGCAGGTGCCATCTGGCACGAGCACAGCGATCATCTAGAAGTCCAACCGGATCCCCAGGGCTTTTCGGTTCATTTACTCGACGAGCCTTTTGTTGGGCCACGACAAATCGAGACCTATCTTACAACGGTCACCAACACAGAAGATGATCTCGCCAATGGCTTTGTTATCTTCGACTATCTGGATCATGAAAACTTCAAGTTAGCCGGCGTGAAGGTGGGAGGGGATTCCATGCTCGTTGGCGAGGTGGTCGACGGCCATTTCCAAGTATTACGTACAAGAGACCATGCGATGTCCATCGGCCAGGAGATGAAACTATTAGTTTCCATCGATCAATCACTTGTTTCGTTAACCGTCGACGATGAAGCAGTAATCACTTATGACTTTGCCGACGACGATCTGGCCCTGCCGTTTGGATTCGCGACGCAAAAAAGTCCCGCATATTTCAAAAACACACGCATCGGTTAAGCTAAATGAAGGTTTAAACTAAAACCTAGCTTTTAACTTTTTTAGGAAGCCCGTTTCCGATGTTTCTACGAATTAGCATTCTGTTCATCACCTGTCTCACAACAGGCTTAGTGCACGCACAACACGATCTCGACCGCCTCCTACCTGCGACCACAGCAGCGGCGTTCAAGATCAATCACGCCGGGCAGATTGTCGACGACATTCTGGCTCATCCACTCGTTCAGGCGGCCGAGGAAGCCGGAGCCTATAAAGACGCTTTGCCGGAACAGCAGGCCGCCCAATTGGATGCCATTAAGGCTCAAATCAAAGCTTCAATCGGAGTTGAATGGAACCAAGCAATTGCTCAACTCACCTCGAAAGGAATTGTCCTAGCCTACGATCCACCTACAAACGGAGTCAGCCTCATTATCCAGGGAGAGGAAGAGACATTAACCAAGGTCTTTGACATCCTGTATAAGACCATCGAGCCAATCGTCGCGCTCGGTGGAAAGTCAATCAACAAGGGGCTCTATCGGGATACCATTACAGGCTACCAAATCGACGACCTTCGTTTCGCTCTCTACGAAGGCACATTTGTGATGACAAATTCCCGGGACCTCGGAAGATTCACGTTAGATGCTTTGCTTGGCGAACCACCAACCAAAACGCTGGCCGACAATCCGACATTTCAACAAGCCACCGAGTCGACCAAGCCGAATGACCACTCCGTTTGGTTCTGGGCCGACTCCAAACTTGCCGCTCAAACGGGAGGAATGGATCAACTCGATGAATCTATGAAACAAAACATGCTGGCCGAATTGCTCTTCGGCGGTATCACCAATCAGCTGAAACACTCGCAGTACACCACTGCCACGCTCGACTTTAATAAGGAACAACTCCGATTCGCATTTCGAACTGCCCACGATCAGGCATGGATTCCTGAGCGTCGACACTATTACTTTGGGGCAGATGGCAGGGGGGAGGCGCCACCTCTACTCCAACCCAAGGGAACGATCTCGTCGATCTCCATGTACCGCGATCTGGCGCCATGGTATCTCTTGGGACCCGAACTATATACACCTGAAGTCAATGAGGGAATCGCTCAGGCCGATTCTCAGCTATCAACCTTTCTAGGTGGAAAGGATTTTGGTGAAGATATTCTTGGCGCTCTCGAACCAGGCTTTCAAATTGTTGTAGCCGATACTGAATTCGAAGAAGGTGCGCCTGTTCCGGATCTTAAGATTCCTTCCTTCGCCATGGTGGCAAATTTACGAGATCCAGAGGTTATTAAGCCTGAGCTACGGCGACAGTTCATTAATTTTGTTGGCTTCTTGAATCTGGTTAGCGGTATGGAGGGTGGCAAGCAGTTGGACCTTGATATCCAAAGCAAAGATGACAATGTCATCCTCACCACTGCCTTTTTGAAGCCTCAGCCTAATCAGCCGATCTCCATCGAATACAATTTCACTCCAACGCTGATTATGACAGACGAGTTATTCATTTTAGCCAGCACCAAAGCATTGGCCTCGAACCTGCAAGATCCAAAGGTAGCAAAGGGCAGTAAGGCCAACCGTTCTACTATCAACTCCCAGTTCCTACTTTATGGTGCTGCCTTAAAACACATCCTCGAGAAAAACAAAGAGTTCTTAATTACCCAAAATATGCTCGACAAAGGCTCCACTCGTGAACAGGCAACAGACGAAGTCACACTAATACTTCAGGCCACCGAGATACTAAAAATGCTCGAAATCAAACTCGAGCATACCGACTCTGAACTCACCTTCACTTTCGATATGTCATTCAAGGTGGAGTGAATACTATGAAGCCATACGTGGACCCCCAATGGGCCTGGGCGGAATTTAAGCCCACCGAATCTGATCCCTGGAATGAGCACAAAGTCGCACATCTTTTTCGTCGAGCTGGGTTTGGTTTAACCGGTACCCAATTATCAAATGCAATCGACGCCGGATTGTCTGAAACCGTCCAAAGCTTGGTCCACGAGAGTGGCGAGCCCGAAGAATTTCAACGGGATATGCAAGCCATGACTCGGTCGCTCGTTGCGAGCAGTGACCCTGCCAATCTCTCCTCCGGCTGGCTTTACCGCATGCTCAAGTCCACCGATCAGCTCCGTGAGAAACTCACGCTGTTTTGGCATGGGCACTTTGCCACCAGTGCCGAAAAAGTTGCAGATGCTTTCATGATGCAACAACAGAATTCAATGTTGCGACAGCATTCACTCGGTAACTTCCATGACTTAGCACAGGGTATCTCCAAAGACCCGGCGATGTTGCTATATCTTGATTCTGCCACCAATCGCAAGACGCATCCCAATGAGAACTTTGCTCGGGAATTGATGGAATTGTTCTGCCTGGGTGAAGGAAACTATACCGAAACAGACATCCGGGAATTGTCTCGGTGCTTTACCGGCTGGGAAGTTCGTAATCGAGCTTATCGATTCAATCGGTACCAGCACGACTTCAATGAAAAATCATTCCTTGGAGCGTCCAAAGCTTTCTCTGGTGAGGAAGCCGTCACCCATGTTGTCGCTCAAAAATCAGCACCTAAGTTTATCGCTCGCAAACTTGTTCAGTACCTGGTCATGGACGAGCCTCTCGCCGATGACGAACTGATCGAACCTCTTGCCAATCAACTGGAAGAAGATGGCTTCGAAGTCCTAGGGACAATCAAACGAATCCTGCTTAGTAATCTGTTCTTTTCCGAACATAGTTACGCTCGCAAAATTAAATCCCCGGTCGAAATGGCAATCGGGTTAATGCGATCGCTTGATATGAATACAAAACTACCGGACCTCCATCGCACATTGGGCGAAGTCGGGCAGGCTGTTTTCTATCCCCCTAATGTCAAAGGCTGGGAAGGTGGCCGCATTTGGATCAATTCTTCGACTCTTTTGGGACGATCCAATCTGATTCATTCCTTACTCACCACTCCAAATACGACGTTTGGAGGAGAGGACCTTTCCGGGCTATTAGCCTCGAGAGAAGTGCACACTATGCAACAGGCTCTCGATCACTTTGAAACATTATTGCTCGCCGTTCCGTTGGGTAGTCGAGTTAAACAACAGATCCTATCCGCCCAACAAACAGCGCCGTCTGACGATTCGTTTTCGAATCTACTCCATCAGTTAGCAACGCTTCCTCAATTTCAACTGAGTTAACCCCATGACCAACACACAATCCTTATCCCGACGTTCGATGATGCTCCGCTCTGCTGCTTGCGGAACTGTAATGTCCGTCGGAGCCAACACAGCAGTGTTGCCTTCCTTTCTGATGGGCGCGCCACAGTCAACCACCGAAAATGTGCTAGTTGTTCTGCAGCTCAGTGGAGGGAACGACGGACTCAATACGGTCATTCCATTCGACCATCCTGTCTATCAGAAGAATCGCCCTAGCTTGGCAGTTGGTAAAGATCAGGTCTTAGCTATTGAACAGAATCTGGGATTTCATCCCGTTGCAACCGGCCTTAGCACGTTGCTGGAACAAAGCCAATTGTCCATTATTCAAGGCGTAGGCTATCCAAACCCTAATCGCTCGCATTTCGAATCGATGGACATATGGCATACCTGCCGTCGTAAAGACGCAGTGCGAGATCAAGGTTGGATCGGCGCAAGTGTAAATCAACATTTAACTCGACAGGACAACGACACTCCGATCCTCCATCTCGGGTCAGAGAAGCAACCTCTCGCCTTAACCGCGACGGACCCGCGTTCCATTTCCATCCGATCTCTCGACCAATTTAAACTACAGGCTAATCAGGAACAAATTACCAGCGTCGTACAAACGACCAACGCTGACGATGACTCCAACGCATTGCTCGGTTTTCTACAATCCTCTACCGCCTCTGCATTAAAGACAAGTGAGCAATTACTACGATCGGCCGCATCCAAAACCCGAGATAACGATGGGGCAGCTTATCCGCAGCATCGGTTAGCTCAAAAGCTACAAACGATCGCCAAGCTCATTGATAGCCCGCTTAAGACTCGAGTTTATTATGTAACACTTGATGGATTTGATACCCATGCCCAACAAGCCGGTGCTCACGAGAGCCTGTTAGGCCAGTTAAGTTCTGCGTTGGCGGCCTTTGTTGCTGATTTGAAACAACGCCATCAGGGCCAGCGTGTGACCACCATGGTCTTCAGTGAGTTTGGCCGCCGCCTGGCAGAAAATGCTTCTAAAGGCACGGACCACGGAGCAGCTGGGCCTATGTTTCTGGCGGGTGAAGGCATCTTGCCTGGATTGATCGGCAAACATCCTTCACTAACTGAATTACAGCAAGGTGACTTGAAGCATCAATTCGATTTCCGACAAGTCTATGCGTCGGTTCTACAATGGATGGGCTGGGAAGATGACGCTCTGGGCGGAGCGTTTAAGCCACTCGAGCTCTTTACATAGACTGACTTCGACCGAGCCGCTTGCCGATATAAACCTAAGAGTAGCACTTCGTTTTTCTGTTACTATAAATAGTAATGGAATGCACTACGTAAGAGACCGTTATGTTATCAATACAAGATCACGGAGCCAAACTTTGCGACGGGTTAACCCGACGGGAAGCCCTGCGCGTAGGTGGTATTGGACTCGGCGGATTATCACTGTCAAGTCTGCTACGGAATCGAGCGTCAGCCAATCCTGCCGCGACATCCAACATTCCTGGATTCGGGAAGGCCAAATCTATAATCGTCTTTGGCTTGGTCGGCGGACTACCGCAACATGAAAGCTGGGATCCCAAACCCAACGCGCCCGAGGAAATTCGCGGGGAATTTGGTACAACCAGTACCAAAACGCCAGGATTTCAGATCGGCGAATTGATGCCCAAGACGGCTCAATTGACTGACAAAATTGCCGTCCTACGTTCGGTCGTCACTAATGACAATGCTCATTCATCGAGTGGCTATCAAATGCTAACAGGCATTGAACATAGTCCACTTAACCGGGAAAGTGCTTTACCCGGACCCCCTAACGACCATCCCAGTCTGGCTGCCGTCATCCGCGCCTTACGTGAAGACAAAGGCCTGCCTTCCTCGGTTGTCATACCCGAACATATTTGGAATGACGGTAACAAACCCTGGCCGGGACAGGATGCAGGGTTTATTGGCCGTGCTCACGATCCTTGGTTGATCAAATGCTACCCGAATGAAAATCGCTTTGATGTACCTGGGATGACTTTGGCTGAAGAATTAACTCAACTGAGAGTCAACAATCGCCAATCTCTGTTGTCACAGATCAACCAGACGCAAAACACATTGGCTGAATCGGAAGCCGTTCAGACATTCAATATTCATTCTCAGAAGGCTTACAGTCTACTGGGATCAGGCGCCGCTCGTGACGCTTTTGACTTATCCCAAGAGTCTGAACAGACTCGCGAGCGATATGGAGAAGGGCGGTTTGCTCAAAGTTGCCTATTGGCACGCCGGCTGGTGGAAGCAGAAGTATCGTTGGTGCAAATCAACTGGACACGCGTTGTCGACGATCGCAAGTTTGAAAATCAAGGAGGCTGGGATACCCACAAAAAGCACAGCCAGTCTCTCAAAGAACATTTGATGCCGAGTATGGATCAGACGTTTAGCGCATTGGTCGAAGATCTGGACCAACGAGGATTGCTCGACGAAACGTTGGTTATCATGTTCAGCGAATTTGGACACACTCCGAAATTTAACGGCAATGCCGGGCGAGACCACTGGGGTAATGTCTTTTCTGTGGCTCTAGCTGGTGGCGGAGTGCAGGGTGGCGCAGTACATGGAGTCACCGATAAACAGGCGGCATTCCCAATCGAAGGTGCTGTACGGCCGCGGGATTTACTAGCTACGGTTTATCACCTGATGGGTTATCCACCGCATACCGAAGTTTACGACCCTGTGAATCGACCGATCCAAATCAGTCGAGGTGAAGTCATTCAGGAAATCCTCTGACTCACAGCGATCCGTCATAAAAATAGCCGCCCTGTCATCCAGAGCGGCTTCTTTTATGCATATAGAAATCAAATGGTTTAATACTCGAAGTCAGGATTTAAGCCTGGCATTGGAATCGGGTATTTCCCATCTGCGAACGGCTGCAAGACGGAGTCTCCATCAAGCGTCAGGTTTTCAATGCCG
Organism: uncultured Pirellulaceae bacterium; assembly: GCA_938082855.1. Classification (GTDB taxonomy): domain Bacteria; phylum Planctomycetota; class Planctomycetia; order Pirellulales; family Pirellulaceae; genus UBA721. The sequence continues at coordinate 24,622 of CALKCC010000082.1, forward strand.
TCACCAAAGTCGGCTTCATGGTTAAGCATGTCATCAATCGTAACGCTCTGACCAGTGTGAGCTGCCAGACGTCCCATCGAAGTCACGAGGCTTGCCATCGTACCGCGAGGAGCTTCGTTGTACTCCAGATCATTTCGAATCGCGTCGATGTAATGATTCCACTCGAGTTGATATGGATTCGGCTCAGGCTTACCCCAGTCCCATGCCAGATTTTCTTTGACCATCGCATGGCCGTTATAAATCCGAGCTTTGGAAGGTGCGTGTCCTGATTGAGAAATCACAGCAATCCCTTTAGAGCCATGAGCATAACTTGCGAACTCGTTATGGCATCCAGGAATTGTTCGCCCATTCATAAAGGCTTTCGTACCATCTTCAAAAGTGTATTCGATTGCATAGGTATCGAAATTCTGATCGATGTTATCACCTCGGTAATGACGTCCGCCAGAAGCCTTCGCCGAAACTGGCCAGGCGTCTTTCATCCAGCACATCTCATCAATGTTGTGAATCAAAAAGTCTGACACAGCTCCACCACTAAGCCACAGGAAACCATGGAAGTTCTTAATCTGATACATCAGATCTGAGATACCTTCAGGTTTTGGAGGGACAGCGGCATAACCGGTCGGCCCGGCCATACGGTAGGCTCGCAACATGTTGACTTCACCGATTTCACCATTTTGAATTCGATCAAAGAGTTCATTTCGAGCATCACAGTGGCGACACATTAAGCCCACAGCCACCTTCAGATTTTTCTCGGTAGCTTTTTCTGCTAAGTCAAACATCTTCTTGGAACCGGGACCATCGACCGTCACGGGCTTTTCCATGAATACGTTCAAACCCTTTTCAATGGCATAGCCGAAGTGGAGCCATCGGAAGGCAGGAGGAGTTGTCAGGATCACAACATCGCCAGGGTTGAGACAATCCATTGCTTTCTTATAAGCATCAAAGCCCAGGAACTTTCGATCATCCGGCACTTCAACGGACTTAGGAAATTTGCGAACGAGACTTTCATAACTGGCTTTCTGGCGATGTTCAAAGACATCTCCCATGGCAACTAGTTTGATTTTCTCTTCCGGAACGCTCAACGCATTCGAGGCAGCACCTGTTCCGCGACCACCACAGCCAACCAAAGCAACCTGAATGGTTCCATCGGCAGCAGCGTGCACAGGAGTAACTGCGGTTAAAACACCACTGGCTGCAGCGACGGCGCCCGTGGTTTTGAGGAAGTCGCGTCGTGAGTTATTACTCTCGCTCATCGTATATTTCCTTGTCTCTTTCTATTTAACTTTTAATAATTGCATGCCTGAATTTTAAACCACACCAACGCCGAATACCATAAACGGCCTCGGCGGAAGATGTCGTTTATTCTTCAGGATTGTCTTTGTCAAACTGAAGTGGGAGTGCCTTATCCCAGATAGCTTCCAGAGCTTCTTTGCTCGGAGATTTCAGAGGTCGTACGATCCGCAATCCAACATGAAGAGCATCAGTGTGATACCAAATACTCTGAGGCTCCTGCGGATCCTGGTACTTCCAGTCTTCGGTCGAGCCGAGCCGAGCGGCACTACGTAGTAGTTCCGGATCATCCTGCCAACTGCCGCCTCGTACAACTCGCGGATATAACTTCAGCGGGACATTAACTGGATTGAGTGCTCCAGACTTCGTCTTCCCGTAAAACTCGGTATCATGCTGGTCCAGTACCCATTCGGCCACATTGCCATGCATATCAAATAAGCCCCAAGGGTTTGGCAGTTTTTTACCGACCTTTTGATATTTGTCGTTCGAGTTTTCGTAATACCAGGCATAGTCATCGATCTTCGAGGCATCGTCACCCCAGCTATATCGAGTCGTCGTCCCTGCTCGACATGCGTATTCCCATTCTGCTTCTGTCGGTAGCCGGTAGTACCGTCCCGTTTTGGCTGACAGCCATTTACAGAATGTTCGAGCTGCGTGCTGTGTCATGCTAATCGCAGGATAGCCCCGTTTTCCCATACCAAAAGTCATATCCGTATAGGGAGCGGTCGGCTTGGAGATTGTTAGCGGGTCGGCAAGCTTATCTCGTTCATTGGCCGCACGCCCATAGACTTTACGAATTTGTATATCGATGTCCGACATCCAAACTTCATAAACATCCCAGGTTATTTCCGTCTTACCCATCCAAAACGGCTCAATGACGATCTCATGCTGAGGGCCTTCATCATCCCCACGGCCTTCTTCACCTTTGGGGCTACCCATAACGAACTTACCGCTTGGGATCGGCACAAGTTCGATTTTATTGCGTGTATGTTCGACAACCTCAGCATAAGGCTTCATCTCTTTTTCAGAGGAAGCTACGCTTTCAGGGATTTCAATCGGGGCCGGGTGGTCGAGCTGAGCCAGAACAACCGAGGGCAGAAAGGTAATTGCAAGAAGGATAGAACTGAGGGATTTCATGGGGAATAAACCGCTGTCGAAATATGAGTGAAGTTTCACTTCTCATTATAGACACGGTATTCTCATGTGCGAATCGGGGCCAGAGGCTAAGAAAGCATCTCGTCCATACCTCGGGAATTCTCATTGAGCATATTCACCAATGCAACGAATTCCCCACCATAAGCGAGTAAGCGAGCTCCCTGTTGATAACGTTTCTTTCCTGTTTCCACATCACCAACGGGCAACCCCCAGGCTTTTCCGTATTGCTGACAAAGAGCCGCGACCTTTTCAATCGCCTCTTCTAAGGTGAAGTCCACGTTGTTCTTTGTGATTCTCAATTGCAGATCCCCAGGGCCGACAAATACTCCATCCACTCCTTCAGTCGAAATGATTGCTTCTGCATTGGCCACCGCTTCCGGTGTCTCAATCTGGCAAATCAGGAATGTGTTTTCATTGGCCTGAGTAGTAAAGTCGTTGGCATCTGAAAACTGAAATCCATTGTCTTGTCCAACACCATCAATGCCTCGTTCACCAAGTGGTGGAAACTTCAGGCAATCACGTAGATAGACGGCGCGATCAACGTCATTTACATGGGGTACTAACATGCCCGCTGCTCCGTCCTCCAGATGACGATAAAGAGTCACTTTATCTATTGAGGCCGGGCGTAACATGCAGTCAATATCGTATTGATGGCAATAGGCATAGACCGCCTGAAGCTCTCGGACATCCCAGGCCCGATGTTCCGTATCCAACCAAATCGCATCAAACCCTGCATCTGCGGCATGAGCAACGTAGAAGGGCATAAAATGCCCCATCGAACAAATCTTTACAAGTTCGTTATTCTTCAGCTTCTCAATCGTTTTACTACGTCGCACTTGGAAATACCTCGGATTTGATGGGAGTTTACATGCTTCATTTCAGTGTTGGATATCGTACCATGTAGACATACAAAAAGTAGTCAGACTTTCTACTGAATCGCAGTGCACAAAGTCTCAGATACTGCAGGATGCAATTTGCCACCATTGGAGGGAACTAATGCTTCGCAGCGTTACCATTGATAACAAATTATTAAACTACCTCGTAGAAGTCATCAACAAGGAATTTGCGGCGGGCGAGGAAATGACTCGTAGCAAACTCTCCAATGCGATCTGGGATTACGAAAAGGGTGCCATCGAGCAAGATAAGGACGATCAGGAATAATGACTAAAGGCGGCAAATCCTCATTCGCGTTCTTCACTGTCCTCTGCACCCCCGGTTTGCTCTTTGCTTCTGAAGGTGGCGGAGTAGGTGCTATCGACTACGGTGTTCTGGGGCTTTATATCCTAGGCACAATCTTCTTGGGTTACTTCATTTCCAAGAAGCAGCAAAGTCGATCAGATTACTTCACGGGCGGGGGCAACATGAGCTCCATCCTGATCGGAGTTTCGCTGTTTGCAACGTTGCTAAGTACGATCTCTTATCTGGGGATGCCTGGGGAAGCTGCTGGAAAAGGGCCTGTTCATTTCGTTGGTCTGATCGGACATCCACTCATCTTCATCATCTTCGGGTTACTCATGTTGCCGAAGTATATGAACCATCGTGTCACCAGTGCCTACGAATTGCTCGAAGAGAAACTAGGAATCGAATTTCGCTTGAGTGGCGGAATCATGTTTCTCACCTTGCGGCTCATCTGGATGGCGGTCCTGCTGAAAGCAGCCGGCGATGCCATGATTACCATGCTGGATATTGATCAAAGCTGGAGCTTGCTGGTTGTTGCCTTAATCGGACTAGTCGCGATTATTTACACATCACTTGGTGGACTGCAGGCCGTGGTGATCACCGACGCGATGCAAACGATCCTGCTGTATGGAGGAGCGGTCACCGTTCTGGTGATTATTACGATCGACTTTGGCGGCTTCAGCTGGATCCCAACTGAATGGCCCGATGATTGGGAAGACCAGCCAATCTTTCCAGCCGATCTTACGACGCGTGTCTCTTGGTTCGGCTCCATTCTTACCGGAGTCATCTGGTACGTAGCAACCCTGGGAAGCGATCAAACAACCGTGCAACGCTTTATGGCCACCAAGGATGCAAAGAGCGCCCGCGATGCGATTCTTTGGCAGCTCGGAGTCAGCGTCGTTGTAGGTATCACGCTTTGTTTCGTCGGCATTGCCTTAATGGCGCATTACAAGAAAGTCGAACCATCAATCCCAACACTTACTTCAGGAACATGGGAGGAGTTTGAGAAATTTGAAACTGCCTATACCGAAAACCATGAAGAAGCCAAACCCAACGCCGAAGATATTAAACACTTTTTGGGATGGTCGGACCAAGACGCTGACGCCTGTGCGAAATACATTCATCGCCTACAGCTCAAACCGGATCAGTACTTCCCCCACTTCATCGCCAATGGCCTTCCTCCAGGACTCACGGGACTGGTCATTGCAGCTATGTTTGCTGCGGCTATGTCGAGCCTCGATTCCGGCGTGAACTCCATTACTGCTGTCGTTTCAACGGACTTCATCGAGCGAAATCGTAAAGAGAAGCTATCTGAAAAGCAGCAATTGCTCACGGCTCGATTTATCGCAGTCGTCGTTGGAGTCGTGGTCGTCTTGGGCAGTGCACTTACGGAATTTATTCAGGGGAACATTATGGAAGTCACTGCGAGTGCAGTGAACTTATTAACGACTCCCATATTCGGCTTGTTTGTCTATGCGTTGTATTTCAAGAATCCTCATCGGGTTGCCGTCGCGATTGCGACTGCCGTCGGCATTCTTACTGCTGTCTTCCTCGCGTTTGGTGACGAGTTTGGCATTCATAATATTAGCTTCCAGTGGATTGGACCATTTTCACTGACCGCGAATCTTGCCGTGGGTAGCATTTTGAATCTTTTACTAAATCCTAAAACCCCTTCACAAGTCGATGCAGAAAGCACGGAATCTAGTCAGCCTTAGTTTGTTGTTTTTACAAACAACCTGCTTCGCTCAAACAGCGTTTAAAGTTTCCACTGAAACAAATGAGAACGCCATCATTACGTCTATTTGGGCTGGCGGGAGTGCCTTTGTCGACGAGCCTCAATGGAATGATAATGGCAAGTCCTTTGTGATTCTGGAGTCGACTGGCGAGATCCACCAAATCGGTTATCCCTCTTTCGAATTAATGAAATCCCGGAATCTACGCGTAGGCTCGGACGTACTGAGGCGATGCCGTCAGGGCTTTTTACTCGTCGACAAATTCAATTCTCGACTTGTAGTGGTTAATGCCAAGACGCTTAACGTCAAATACAAGATACAGGTACCCAAACTACATGCTGCCGTTGCTTCACCTCATTCAGATTTGATCTACGTATTAGCGGGAGATCGTCCGCTACTGCATATCGTTGATCTGAAGTCTGGTGACATCACCAAGTTTGACGATCCTGAATTACCTGAGATCGGTGGGCAATTTCTGAATGTGACTCCCAACGGCACGCATGTATTCGTAGGGGATCGCGCCATGTATCACCTAAAGCTCAACGGCAAGTCGCTGGAGTACATTGGCAAATCACCTTCGATTGCTTCCAATCCTGGTGGTATCTATGTCAGTCCGGATTCACAGTATGTGGCGCTGCCATCGGGTGGAGGAAATGATGGCGTAGCTGGCCTCCCACGATCAGGCTACAACACCTATCTGTTTGAAACTAAAAATCTAAAGGAAAACACTCGTAGCTTACCCACTGGCGCCTATCCGAGAAGTATCGGTTGGGACGCGAAGAACCAATGGGTTTATGCTCAGGACTTCGATTATCAGCTGAAGGTGTTTAATAACCAGACGGGCGTTCTGCACTCACAACATGCCTTGTCCACCCGAGGCAATGATGGTGTCCGGTATACTTCTCATCCGGACGGCAAAGGACGAGTGCTTTGTACGATGGTCAATCACAAGCCACAGAAGAATGGCCCCGCCAGATTGTTTTTTGTCGAGATACGATAGGGTCGTAAGCAACGACTAGTTGGCAAGTTCCTGTTGGTATTCGTCCCGCGCTTTAATCTGATCCAGCGTGCCCTGGACATTGTTCTTTATATTCTTGATCGCATCGGCCGGACTAGAAGCACTGTTTTGCTGAGGCTCGCTGCTCGACTCAACTTCCGTTTGTTCATGAGAAGTGCATCCCATCGCAGCCAGTAATAATACGAGTAAGCTAAAGCGTTTCATGTTGATTTCTCCTGCTATTTGTTCCAAGGCATTTTGCTGATAAGCATGCCCATACCACACGTATCGGTTAAACCGGAAAACACCAGACCACCGCCGATGAAGCCGGCGATCGCCAATCCAATCCAGGCTGGCTGAATCAAGGCCGACACGACAACGCCGGTTAAAACTAGCGAACCGGTAGCGATCCTTACCTGGCGATCCAACGCCATTGCTTTCTTACCACTACGAGCTACGTCGTACCCGGCTTCAACCCAGGCATCGGTCCCGCCTGTTACATTGACAATATTAGCGACGTTGGCATCCACAAATTGTTGACAGGCCTTCGCACTACGGCCACCCATTTTACAGATCACATAGAGCGGTTGCTCCGGATTGGCGCGAGCACTCTGTATTGACTGAACATCGAGTTGATCGAGTGGTTGATTTTGAGCAATGCCCACGTGCACAGCAGCGAATTCAGCTGGTGTACGCACATCAATTAGCTCCAGTGATGACTCTGATTGCTGCAAAGCTTTTAATTCAGATACCGTGATCGACGTGAATGTCATGATTCCATTCTTACCTTATAAAATCTGCTAATTGACCTCTTCAGTATAGCCGATAGGAGTTCTTTGCCCATTGATTGTCGAGTGCTCGATGAGCCGCCCAACAGCGGTAGGCAAATATGGAATTTTCGGCCTTATGCTGTTTTAAAAGGCCTACTATACTTAGCGCCAGACACAGTGAACTGAGACTTAGATTGTAAGTTCATCCTTTGTAGCGATGAGCGTCCTGTTCGCGTACCTCAAAAAAGAAATAGAGCAACGATGGTAACCATAACGCTTCCCGATGGTTCAACAAAAGAGTATGAAAGTGCTGTAACTCCAGGGCAGGTCGCTGCAGATATTGGCCCAGGTCTGGCGAAAGCCGCGATGGCTGCCGAAGTCGACGGACAAATCGTCGGACTGGATCATGTGATTGATGACGGCAATCAGGCTGATTTAAAACTCTTTACCAAAAAGGACGCTGAAGCTTTAGGCGTCATGCGACACTCTGCGGCTCATGTAATGGCACGTGCCATTATGAAGATTTTCCCGGGAGTCCAGTTGGCATTCGGCCCAACCATCGACGGTGGTTTTTATTACGACTTTGATCTTGAGCACAAGCTCAGTGAAGAGGACTTCGAGGCAATCGAAGCGGAGATGAAAAAAATCATCAAAGCCAACGAGCCTTTCGAGCGAATTGAAACCGGACGCGATGAAGCACTCAATATCGTCAGTGAACTTGAACAGCAGTATAAAGTCGAACACATTAGCGAAGGCTTGGCCGAACATGACCAGCTCTCGTTTTATCGTCAGGGTGAATTTATCGATCTCTGTCGAGGACCACACATTCCTTCGGCGGGAGCCATTGGGGCCTACAAGCTTCTGAGCGTTGCCGGAGCATATTGGAAAGGCAGCTCAGACAACAAGCAACTGCAACGTGTCTATGCGACTGCCTTCTTTAATAAGCAGGACTTAGAAGATCATCTGACTCGCATTGAAGAAGCAAAGCGACGGGACCACCGTACTCTTGGTAAGCAACTCGATCTGTTTACCATCAATCCACTTGTCGGTGCAGGCCTCGTACTCTGGCAGCCCAAAGGTGCCATTATCCGTAGTACGCTGGAGAACTTTGTTCGGGACGAGTTGCAAAAGCGCGGGTACCAACCCGTCTATACTCCGAACATTGGGAAGATTGATCTTTACGAAACGTCCGGGCACTATCCTTACTACAAAGAGAGTATGTTCGCTCCAATTCAAATGAGTGATGGCGAAGAGTATTTACTCAAGCCAATGAACTGCCCTCATCACGTGATGATCTATAAATCTAAACCGCGTAGTTATCGTGAACTACCGTTGCGGCTTGCTGAGTTTGGAACCGTGTATCGGTATGAACAATCCGGTGAGCTCAATGGAATGACGCGGGTTCGCGGATTCACTCAGGATGATGCGCATATTTTCTGCATGGCCGATCAGGTCCCTGGCGAGTTTATGGGTTGTATTGAAATGACCCAATTTGTCCTGAAGAGTCTAGGACTAGACAACTACCGAGTTCGGCTTGGATTCCGTGACCCCAACAGCGATAAGTATGTTGGCTCTCGTGAACTCTGGGATCATGCACAGCGAGCGTTAGTTGAAGTGTGTCAAACACTTGGAATTGAAGCCGAAGCCGAAGAAGGGGAGGCTGCATTCTACGGTCCCAAAGCAGACTTTGTGTTAACCGATTGCTTAGGCCGAGAATGGCAACTAGGTACGGTGCAGCTCGACTACAACTTGCCTAGCGAAGATCGATTCTCACTCGAATATGTAGGTTCCGATAATCTGGGCCATGTCCCCGTCATGATTCATAGGGCACCATTGGGATCCATGGAACGGTTTATCGGCATGTTGATTGAACACTTTGCCGGAGCATTCCCTCTGTGGCTCGCACCGGAGCAGGCTCGAGTGGTCGTGGTAAGTCAGAAATTCGAAGAGTATGGCCGGCAAGTTGAAGCTCAACTGCGTGAAGCTGGAATGCGAGTCAGTGGTGATTATCGTGCCGAAAAAATTGGAGCGAAAATCCGAGATGCTCAACTCGAACTCATCCCTTACATGCTGATTGTCGGAGGCCGTGAAATGGAAAACGGCGAAGTCAGCATTCGCGACCGTATTGATGGCGATTTAGGTGCGATGCCAGTTGCTGGAGCGCTCGCTAAATTCCAGGACGAGATTAATAATCGAGTTGTACGCAAGACTTTCAGTGGGAGTGCCGGATTTGTATCGCGTGGCGCCCAAAATGAATATTAATGTTCGAAGGGCTGGCTAGAGTGTTCCGGCTTTTTTAAGTCTGATATTTACTGTAAGAACTTCCCTTTTCCCCACTGATGGATATAAAATTAGCTTAGCGGCATTACTGTTCCGCACATTTATTTCTACATTCAAAAAGGATATCAATCATCGACCGCGACAGTACTCGTATTAATGACCAAATTCGTATTTCACCAATTCGAGTCATTAGTCATGACGGAGAACAGCTTGGGATTATCGAAACTGACCGAGCAAAAGAAATTGCTTCCGAAGCAGGATTAGACCTCGTCGAAGTAGCTCCTAACGAACGCCCACCCGTTTGCCGAATTATGGACTACGGGAAGTATAAATACGAGAAGAAAAAGAAGGCCTCTCGTAATACGTCGCATACCAAGACGAAGGAAGTACGATTACGACCTAAAACCGGTGAGCATGATATCCAATTCAAGGTCAACCAGGCTAAGAAGTTCCTGAAACACAAAGACAAGGTTCAGGTTTCAGTACTCTTCCGTGGGCGTGAAATGGCTCATATCGAAGAAGGCCGTAAGGTCATGAATGACGTACTTGAAGAGCTTGAAGAATTGGGCAAAGTGGAACAGACTCCACAGCAACATGGCCGACGCATGATCGCCATGGTCGTGCCTCGCTAAGGCTTACGTCTTCTCACTTGGTGAAAAATCACTCGACGGTGTGTTCAAAATCGTTTGAAGCACTTCCAGAGTATTCGCCGCCATGGTTTTAGAATCCCGACGCTCTAATACTGCTGCGCGCCCACGATGGCCAAGCTCACTTAAAGCGTTACGATCCTGTAAAAGCTCATGCCAGCAGGCTGCCAGAGCCTGAGGGTCATCCGGACGCACCAATTGTCCGCCACCAACATCACCAAGCACTTCTGGAAATGCTCCATGATCCGGCAACACGACCGGGACACCATGTGCCAGCGCTTCTAATGCAAACAGCCCTTTGGGTTCTTGATACACGGTGGGCACACAAAGCAAATCTGATTCATGCAGTAGATTTAGCTTCCCATCACGATCGACGGTTCCGTAATCAACGAAACAATCCTCAAGCCCAGCATCCTTCAGTTTCTGAATCTGTTCTTCCGCAAATTGTTCATTGGTGACTCCACGCCATCCAGCCAAATGAAGGCGAACATCATCTGTGTCAGGCAGCTGCTTCAGTTGTATGAAGGCATCGACAAGGACGTGAAGACCTTTTTCCCGGGACATCCGAGCCATGTATCCAATGGTCCTTGGGCAACTCATATCTGTGGAAGCTTCAGTAATGTCTTCCGTCTCAATACCGAGAGGTACGACGTGAATTCGATCTGCCGGTATCTGCAGCAATTCCATCATGTACTCACGATAATATTCACTGTGAACTAGAAAACCATCCACGTTCGAGACTAGGTCTCTGAGGATATCGATTGCCTGACTTTTGAAGGGCTCAATTAAGTCCTCCAAGAAAATGTCATCTCCCTGTAACGTGACGACGACGGGAATCCCGAGTCGCTTCAATTCGGGTATGCATCCGCCAATGAGTAGATTGCTGAGTAAAACGACATCCGGTTTGATGTCACCGCTGAGCCACTTACATAAACGCTTTACTTCTTTACGCTGGTTTCCATTGCGACCTTTGAGCATCGAAACCGTTAGGGCTCCTAGTGCTCTGGGGCTGATTTCGAGCCCTTTGGATGTAGCCATTCTCAACAACCAGGGTTTGTCGAGGAAGCGATCGAGAAAGGCTGGAAGATAGCGGAAGAAAAAGATCTTCTGTTGGAGAAAGACGTTGATACCGCCAAAAAACACCTGATCAACACTGACGTCTTCTTCATCTGTGCGAATAGGGGTGTAGGTGGGAACAAGCAGAGCGTCGACTCCCATCTGGTTCCACGCTCTTGCTAGCGTGTTATCGTGCAAACAGCTGCCGCAGAACATATTTGCCGCGCCGCTGGTCAGATATGCAATCCGCTCTATGCTCTGTCCATCTCCCATCCACTCAGCTTAATCAATAAGTGACACCCACTCAATCGACGCCCGCGGAAGCTCAAATCCTTTCCAATCCGGTGCCACCCACTCGACTCTACGCCAAAATCCACTTCAAAATAGGTGACACCCACTCTTGTTGTTCGCCAAAAGTACCCAAAACCAGCGGAAATGGGTGGGTGTCACCTATTCTGGAGTTTTTGTTCGTGATCGGAGCCATAAGTAGACTAAGCTGGCCAGGCCGAGCAAAGAAATGTACCGTATGGGTCCTGACTCGAAGACGATCGTCGCAGAAACGATAATCAGTAGCATGTAGCAATGGACAATTCGAGTCCACCAAGAGTGGGTGGCACCGGATGTGGCACCGGATGTGCAGTCGATAGCCCAGACGAGTAGGAACAGATAGTTGAAATAGATGCCATATTCGAATGACAGGCCAGTGACGGTTTTCGTTTCCTCAATCGTGTGTATAACGGCGGCCTGGTGACTCCAATGGTGTACAAAGTGAAAGGCACAAATCACATGAACGATTGCAAAAAGACAGCCACAACGCCATAGATTTTTAAACGTTTTTTGGCGATTCGCAGGATCCTCAACAAGAATCTGAACGACGATTGCCGATGCGTAGAAAGCTAGCGAGATCCATATTGTCCAGATGACCATTTTTCGAGCTCAAAAAAACCTATTTTGGGGCTTCATCTATTAGATTTACCCCCTTTTGTGAGAGCAAGAACGAGTCTAAAATATTTGATTCCCAGTGGATGTTTTACGTCACCTAATAAGAAAGTCAAAATAGACGATGCCAAAGCAGAAAACCCACAAGGGAACCAAGAAACGATTCCGTTTGACAGCCAAGGGCAAAGCCAAGCACCGTAGTGCTGGTACAAGTCACCTGGCTGGAGCTGTCTCCAATAAGCGTAGACGAAACCTGCGTGGAACGACAGTTCAGGCTACTTGCGATGAGAAAAAAATCGCAAAAGCACTCAACGGTTACAGCAACTAACATTGCTGTCACCAGTCGCACATTCTTAGTGTTTCCCTAAGATCTGAATTAACTACAACCAATACCAGCCGCGTGGGCATAGAACGTTCTCAAGAGAGAAGGCCTGACGAGGTAACAAGGAGCGAAAGCTATGAGAACTACATACGGTGCAGCTCGTGCCAAGGCAAAACGCCGTCTTTTCAAGCGAGCCAAGGGAAATCGAGGCGGACGTAAAAACTTACTCCGCACAGTCAAAGAAACAGAAGTACGTTCAGGTGCTTATTCGTATCGTGACCGTAAGGTCCGTGCTCGAGACTTCCGACGTCTTTGGATCACTCGTTTGAGTGCTGCCTGTCGAGCTCATGACATGCGATACAGCCAATTCATTCATGGATTGAATAAAGCTAACATCCAACTGGATCGTAAGTCACTTAGCGAAATGGCGATTCACGACCCAGCAGGTTTTGAAGCAGTCGTTGACATTGTTAAAGCTGCTCTTGCCGGCTAACGCCAATCTTCGCACAATGCAGATTGAACCACGTTCAGGAGAGGAAGTCAGCTAGACTTTGCTCTCCTGTTCTTTTTTAACCCTCAAATTCCTTTCAGAAACTTCAACATGGCACTGCAGGAATTTCTCGATCAACTCGACCAACTTGTCTCTGAAGCAGAAACCAATTTTGGTGCTGCCGAAAGTACTGATGCACTGGAAGAAGCTCGCATCGAATTCCTAGGAGCAAAGAACGGAAAGCTCAAAGCCGTTCAAAAGCTCATGGGTACGGTAGAAAAGCAAGACAAGCCAGTTGCAGGTAAGACTTTTAACGAAACCAAAGGCCGAATTGAATCCGCTTTTGAAGTTGCCCATGCGCGAATTCAGGGCGACGGGAGCGACACCGAACGAGACTCACAATTCGATCCTTCCCTTCCCGGGGCTGGTTTTAAGATTGGTCGAGTTCACCCCATCACTCAAACCATCGAAGAACTCAAGGACATCATGGGCCGGCTCGGATTCTCTACCGTAGATGGTCCGGAAATCGAGGACGACTGGCATAATTTTGTTGCACTCAATATCCCGGATGACCATCCGGCTCGGGATCCCTTAGAGAACTTCTATCTGGCGACTGCCGAAGCAAATTCCGGCGAGAAAAATCCGGTCGATTTGTTATTGAGAAGCCAGACGAGTACGGTGCAAATTCGGGTCATGGAAAAAACGAAGCCTCCGATTCGAATCATCTCGCTAGGACGCGTCTACCGACCCGACACAGCGGATGCGACTCACTATCCGATGTTCCATCAAATTGAAGGTTTGATGATTGACACCAACGTTACCATGGCTGATCTCAAAAGCGTCCTGCGTTTGTTTGCTACCAGCTATCTAGGCGACGATGTGACCATTCGATTCCGCCCTTCATTCTTCCCATTCACCGAACCCAGCGTTGAAGCCGACTACTATTGGAATGGCCAATGGATCGAGTTTGGCGGTGCCGGTATGGTAGATCCCAATGTCCTCACCGCGGTCGGATACGATCCGGAAGAGGTAACCGGATTTGCTTTCGGCTTGGGCGTCGAACGCTTATGTATGCGACGACACGGGATCACCGATATTCGCGAGTTTTACAAAAACGACGTGCGATTCCTTGCTCAGTTTTAATCACCTCCTGTCAGTTATTACCTATTCATCAGACCGAATTTAACCGCCTAAAGTAGTACCATGCTCGTTTCCTGGAATTGGCTTAAACAATACGTTGCTCTCGATATGGATCGTGAAGAGCTGGAGAACCGGCTTGCCATGTCCGGCCTGAACCATGAGGGTACGGAAACGGTCTTTGATGATCTAGCCATTGACCTCGAGGTCACAAGCAACCGCCCTGATTGCCTCGGCCATATCGGTGTCGCCCGGGAAATCGCAGTACTATACAACCTTCCGTTTTCGATACCCACTCCGGCTCCCCAAGCCACAGGGCCAGACGTCAATGCAGGATTTGGCCTGACGATCGAATCACCCGAGCTATGCCCTCGTTACACAGGCCGCATCATCCGCGGCGTCACTATTGGTGAGAGTCCTGCGTGGATGCAGGAACAGCTACGGACAGTTTTTGCCCCGGTCAACAAAGACTGGAAGCCTGTCAACAACGTCGTGGATATCACCAACTACGTACTCATGGAATGTGGGCAGCCACTCCACGCCTTCGATCTCGCTAAGCTTCAGGGACAGCAGATCATTGTCCGAGCGGCTCATGATGGCGAAGAATTCGAGGCCATTGACCATCACACTTACAAACTAACACCAGACATGTGTGTGATTGCAGATGCTAATCGGCCCGTCGCCATTGCCGGAGTAATGGGTGGTGCCGACAGCGAAGTCAGCGATTCAACTGTCGACGTGCTAATCGAATCTGCCGCCTTTTCTTCGATGGCAACACGTGCCACATCCCGAGCCCTCAATCTCCATAGCCCCGCTTCGTACCGTTTTGAACGAGCACTCGACCCTGAAGGCATTGAATGGGCCGCCAATCGAGCGTGCGAGCTGATACTGGAACACTGCGGCGGGACGCTTGACGAAGGCTGGCTCGATGCCGGTGCAACGACCTGGTCGCCAGAACCCGTTGTCATGCGACTTTCGCAGGTCGAGCGGATTCTGGGGATTTCGATTGATCGAGAAGAAGTTAAACGCATTCTGCTCGCACTCGGCAATACAGAAACCGCCAGCGATGACGCATCCCTGACCGTAACGCCACCAACCTGGCGTCGAGACTTAGCCCGCGAAGCGGACCTGCTAGAGGAAATCGCTCGAATCTATGGATACGAGAAAATTCCGGAGGATGTCGGCGTGCCAATGGCAGCATCCTTCAAGAGTGATTGGGATCGTGTCGCAGCCAAACTACGAACCACAATGACCGCCATCGGTTTTGATGAATCACTAACCGCCAGCGTCGTGCCTAACGAGTGGACACAAGTCTATAGTCCTTGGTCTGAAAAAGCCCCATTGCGAACTGCTTCGCCAATGCTCAAAGGAGCTGATGCCTTACGAACCAGTCTTGTTCCCAGTCTTCTAGAGGTTCGCCGAATCAATCAATCACTGGCCAACCCAAATGTAGAACTATTCGAGACGGCAAAGGTCTATTTGCCACAGGACGAAGGGCTGCCGCAAGAGCAGTGGACACTGGGTATTACCAGTGGGCAGGGCTTTAGTCATCTCAAGGGAGTCATTGAAACCGTTCTTCAAGCCCTCAAGATTGATGGTCAGTTAGAAGTAGATTCGACCTCTCAAGATCTTTTGCACGCAGATTACAGTGCCTCGCTTAAATTGAACGGTGAGCATTTTGGATTTCTAGGCGAGGTGAATACTGCAGGGCTGAAATCATTTTCACTTCGAAACCCAGCTACAGTTGCCGAAATCCGCATGGACTTGCTCGTCCAACATGCCACGCTGATTCCACAGCACTCGCAGTTAAGTAACTTCCCAGCTACAACTCGCGACTTAAACATCGTGCTGGCAGAAACCGTACGCTGGGATGCACTAGCTGCCACCGTTCGAAACGCTGTCGACGCTAGTTTACTTGAGGATATTACTTATCAGGAAACTTATCGAGATCCTGAGCGTGACGGTGCAGATGTAAAACGAGTTCTATTCACTGTGAAATTACGTCGCACGGACCAAACCATGACCAGCGAAGAGGCCGATGCCGTACGTGGTCAGATCGTTGCGGCCATCGAGGCTGAATTAGGCGGCAAATTGCTTGGTTAACCTAAGCCTCTGCCAAGTATCACTTTGATTCCGAATCTGGCGTCTGGATTTCTCCGGCCGGTGGCCTAACTGGTCTTGCCTGAATTGGCAAACTTCATCACAGTACCCTCCCTCTCATCTTTAAGACATTGCCTCTTCCTGTGGGTAACATGTACCGGTGTCCACATACGCCTTCCTAATCTGGTTATTACTCTCTCCTGCGGATGCAACAGATAGTCCGGTGGTAGTGCATTTCACGGCGCCTTGGTGTGCGGCATGCCAGAAGATGAAACCGACAATCAAGACGTTACAGACTCTTGGTTATGACATCAGGACGGTGGACGTCACTAAAAATGAAGCGTTGGCCAAGCGATACGGTGTAGAAGAGTTACCAACCACCGTGATCGTCCACCACGGAAAAATCAAAGACCGTACGCTCGGCCTGCTCAGCAAGAAGGACTTCGAAGCATTCCTCCGCAAGCACCATGCTGAAAAGTCGCCACCTCGAATCATCGAACCTGTGACGACAATATCCCGTGCCGCTTTCGTTGAAGGCAACTTCCAGAAAGCCACTCAATCCCGTTGGATTAGCGTGAATCGGGCAGGTGCACCCTCTTTGACACAAGTGCTTCCAAACTCTCCGGGACGACAACTACTCAAGGCAACGGTCCGAATTGAACTAAGAGATGATGCCGGCGTTTCCTTCGGGAGCGGTACAATCATTCACGCTCAAAATAATCGCGCGTTGGTCGCCACCTGCGGACATCTATTTCGGGGCATGCAGAAGACTCAGCCCATCTCCGTGGACGTGTTTTATCCACAGGGCGAACAGCGTGTCCAGGGGCGAATTCTAATCAGTGACGCGGACAAATATGATGTCGCATTAATGACCATTCCTTACCAAGGAGAGATCACTCCCATTGCTTTGGACATTGACGCTCAACCCACACAAGGACAGCGAGTGTTTACGGCAGGTTGCAATCATGGCAACAAGCCAACTTTGCAAAGGAGCCAGGTCAATTCAATTAACCGATACGACGGCCCGGAGAACATCCAAACTCAAGGCGCCCCTGTCGGTGGACGCAGTGGGGGTGGCCTAGTGAATCAGGATGGAAAGCTCATTGGTATTTGCAATGCAGCGGATTTGGAAGATGACGAAGGGTTTTACGTCAGTGCCAAGTATGTCCATCTAATGATGAAGCGTCTTGGCATCGAAGATTTGGTCGCCCCTTAGAACTCCACTCGCATTGGGCGTTCAGCAACCCGCCCAACTTCTTCCGGCCCACGGCGTTGTCCGTACTGTGGCCAGGCAGACAGTCCTTCCAATTCCGGCATTAAGTCCACCAATTGTGCGACAAGTGTTTCAGCCAAGGCAGACATCTTATCCGAATTCGCCTCTTCACTAATACTCACAGCACTACGCATGATCCGCACCATCGCGGCTCGTTTCTTAATGGGATTGTCCAAAGTGGACTCTGGCTCTTCAATCAAATTCGCCACTGGTACGTCTAATGCCTTGCTCCATTTTGATAATTCGGTAAGCGTTAGATTGGCGGTTGGCTTTTCCTGTTTACGTAATGTGCGAACATCGACACCAGTATGTCGAGAAACACTGCGTAGAGTCATTTCCTGTTGTTCCCGCACAAATGCAATGCGATTCACGGCGTGGTCAGCCTGTTCAACAGGCAGAGAAAATTTCCGTTTGTGTGCTGCTGGTTTAACTTCCTGCTTGGCTCGCTTCATGGAAGACGGAGCTAAAGCGTCGAGAAGATTAAATTGGAGATCTACAGTTGCCATGGGAGTGGGACCTTTTCGCAAAAACCAAATTCATTGCTTACCCCCGTTAGACGCGCTAATGCCGCTGCGCGTTCCATTGAAAAATTAAAAATATCCTAATTTCTTTGGTAACCCTTTAAGTCTAAACCTGTTGCCCATTTGTCCCTAAAATACAGCGCCGGCTCAGAATTCTGACGATTGTCGTTGAACCTGATGTTCTAACGTTAATCATGGTTACAAATCGCCAATAACCGTTGCATAATGGACAGACAAACATATTTACTTCGTAGCGAATTCAATGACGACTGATCAACAACCACAGGGGCCGGATTTCACTCGTAATGAGGGGCTTTTACCTGCCATTGCCCAGGATGCGGATTCAGGCAAAATCCTAATGATGGCCTGGATGAATGCGGAAGCTTATCAGGAGACCGTACAAACCGGACGAGCTGTTTACTTCAGTCGGAGCCGACAGAGGCTTTGGCGCAAAGGTGAAGAGAGCGGTCATGTACAAGTGGTAGAACAGATTTTAGTCGATTGTGATCGTGACACCATTCTGATGAAGGTCCGTCAAACCGGCGCGGCCTGCCATGAGGGATATGAAAGTTGCTTCTTTCGCGAGGTAACTGAGGATGGGCTTAACACAATTGAAACCCGACTCGTCGATCCCAACGACGTCTATCAAAAATAGTCTCAGGTCCCCCTGAACAAATCAACAACAAGGATTCCTCTAATGAGCGCTGATGCAAAAATTCAAGAACTAGGACTCGAACTACCTCCCGCTCCCAAGCCTGGCGGCGTATATAAACCTCTCGTCATTAGCGGTAATATGTGCTACGTTTCCGGCCACGGTCCCCTTCGTCCGGACGGTACCATGTTTACCGGTCGAGTCGGAGCCGACGTCGACTTGGAATATGGCTATCAGTCCGCACGCCAAACTGGTCTCGCAATCTTGGCGACACTCAAAGCCAATTTAGGAAGCCTTGACCGAATCAACAAAGTCGTCAAAACACTGGGTATGGTGAACTGTAGCCCTGACTTCGGCGAACAGCCAAAAGTCATCAATGGCTATAGCGACCTGATGGCTGAAATCTTCGGACCGGACAATGGAGTCGGTGCTCGCAGTGCCGTCGGAATGGGAGCGTTGCCTGGTAATATCACCACCGAAATCGAAGTGATTTTTGAATTGAACGACGAGTAATTCCCTTTTTCTCCACTGCAAAACTTCTGAGACATCTTCATGACTGAACGACGAAAAATACTCGTTACCTCAGCCTTGCCCTACGCCAACGGGCCCATCCATCTTGGCCATCTGGTGGAATACATCCAGACGGATATCTGGGTGCGGTTTCAAAAATTGCGCGGCCATGAGTGTATCTATCTTTGTGCCGATGATACCCACGGTACAGCGATCATGATGAGTGCTCAGCGGACCGGTTGTACCGAAGAAGAATGGATCGCCGGAATCTCGGAAGAGCATCAACGCGACTTCGCTGGATTCGGTGTTGAGTTTGATAACTACGGAAGTACAAACAGCCCTGAAAACTACGAGCTCTGCAAAGAATTCTGGCAGGCTTTTCGCGAGGCGGGGCTGGTCAAAGAAGAAGCTGTCACCCAGCTGTTCGATGAAGAAAAGGGCATTTTTCTGGCGGACCGGTTTGTAAGTGGGTCTTGCCCGAAGTGCGGTGCGGAAGAACAATACGGGGACAGCTGTGATCAATGCGGCGCAACCTACAGTGCCCGCGAAATCATCAATCCTGTCAGTACGCTATCAGGAACCACACCTACGGTAAAAACCGCTGACCATCTGTTCATTCAAATTGAACAGCTTCATGATTTCCTAGAAGAATGGACTCAGTCCGGCACTCATTTACAAACTGAAATTGCCAACTATCTCAAAGGGCACTTCCTCAACGAGCCTCTTCGGGATTGGGATGTCTCTAGACCTCAGCCTTATTTCGGATTTGAAATCCCTGATGCTCCCGGCCACTTTTGGTTTGTATGGTTTGATGCACCCATCGGCTATATGGCTTCCACGAAACAGTATTGTGATCGTACCGGTGAGGACTTTGACGGATGGTGGAAAGATCCAAATACGGAAATTCATCATTTCATCGGAAAGGACATCACCTATTTTCACACGTTATTCTGGCCTGCGATGCTCAAGGTTGCCAATTTCAACTTGCCAGAGAAAATCCATATTCATGGCTTCCTGACTGTCGATGGCAAAAAGATGTCGAAGCGTGACGGTACGTTCGTCAAAGCGGAAACATTCCTCAAACACCTCAATCCAGCTGCACTACGTTATTACTACGCATCCAAACTCAACAACCGAGTGGAAGACCTCGATCTCAACCTTAAAGAGTTCACTACCAAAGTGAACACTGACCTGGTCGGGAAAGTCGTAAACCTTGCCAGTCGGACAGCGAAATTCGTTCAGGAGATTGGCCTGGCTGAAACATACCCGGATGACGGAGGGCTATTTCAGCAGGGAGCGGACGCAGGGAATGCCATTGCTGACGCTTATGAGGCCTGTGATTTTAATCGAGCCATGCGGTTAATCATGGAATTAGCCGATCGTGCCAACCCCTACGTGGAGAGCCACGAACCATGGAAACTAAGGAAAGACCCCGAGCGTCAGCAGGAGCTTCAAGCTGTCTGTACTGTCGCTCTCAACCTATTTAGACAAATCGCCATTTACCTGAAGCCTGTGCTTCCTGAAATTGCCGAAAAGACAGACGCTTTGCTCGGTGAGCCAATCACCGACTGGGCACAAGCAGCGACTCCTTTGACTGGATCTCCCGTTGCTAAATTTGAACATATGATGAAACGTATTGAAGAGAAAGACGTCGATGCCATGATTGAAGAGTCCAAAGAAGAAAATGCCGCTGCAGCAGAAGCTGCCAACGAAACACAATTTGCCGATAGTCCTCAGCCATTGATTGATGAACCATTGGCCGAGGAAATTACATTTGATGACTTCATGAAGGTCGACCTCCGTGTCGCCCGCGTCGTCAAAGCCGAACACGTGGAAGAGGCCAACAAGCTTTTGAAACTGACGCTAAGCCTGGGCGGCGATGAAACGCGACAGGTTTTTGCCGGGATTAAGAAAGCCTACAACCCAGAGGACTTAGAGGGCCGACTGGTCGTCATGGTCGCAAATCTCGCTCCTCGTAAGATGCGATTTGGCGTCAGTGAAGGCATGATCACCGCGGCAGGACCTGGCGGAGAAGAAGTCTTTATGCTGGGTATTGATGAGGGCGCCCAACCCGGACAGCGAGTTCACTAACGCTGGCCTACCCGTCACCCGCTTCCGCTGCACCTAAACGCTTCCCGTCTGTTATGACTGTAACAGGCGGGAAGTCTTCTTTTGCCAAATGAGCAGTCACAGCCGACGCTGCCCCAACTCCGCGATCATGAGGACTATCAAATCGGAGCGACGCGTAATCCACGCCATTTTCTTCCTGATACATATGGAGCGTTTGAGTCGGATAAGCAAATTGCACGTCCAATTGCTGGGCCACTCGAATGATATCTGTAAGCAAACGATGACGCTCTCTTAATTCTGTCGGCCAGTCATCGCATTCAAAAAACATGTACAGCAGAATGTCGATGCTGCTGGCACCCAACTCGTTGACATACACCTGAAAGTAATCCTTACGCGTGTATGGGTGCCGTTTAATCAACTCACGCACGGCTTCACAAAAAGCATCTAGTTGCTCCGGCGTCGTGTCGTATTGAACTCCTAACTTGGTAGTAAACCGCCGAAATTCCCGCTTGCCCATGTTATCCACAACGGCGGTCGTAAGTCGGCTGTTCGGCAATACCATGACCGAATTGTAAAAAGTACGAACACGCGTACTTCGCATCCCCACATTTTCAACAGTACCTTCCACACCGTCAGAGACAATCCAGTCGCCAATTTCAAATGGCCGGTCTGCCAACACAGTCAGTGAGCCGAAGAGATTGCTTAAGGTATCCTGAGAGGCAAAGGCAAGCGCGGCACCCCCAATTCCAAGCCCACCGATTAGAGCGGTCACATCCAACTGGAATACGTCTGCAAATAAGACTAAGCCAACACAAACGGCAAACGCTTTAAAAGCCTTACGCAATAACGGGACAAGTAGATCATCAAAACGAGTTTCCGATGCGGTGGCCTTCCTGGCGACCATGGTGGCAACCCAATCAATAAATCGGAATGCCGTCCAAACCGCTGCGACGACGGTAAAAAACTTGAGAGCCACTGTGACAATCAATAGCAAACTCAAAGGCAACCCAAGACAAAAGGCACCCCAATACCAGACAACCGCCTGAGCCAGCAATCCTACCGGCTTCCACACTTTACGCTCATTAGTGCGATCATCCGCAGTCTCTTCCTGAGCGTCTCCTCGGCGTAACCAGCCAACCACCATTCGAAGGAGTCGACGAACACACAGATCCGTCAGAAAACCTAAGAAGATCAGTACCAGACATCCAATCCATTGATAGTCTGCAAGTAGAAACCGAGTTGTTTGCAATGACTCGGGAAAGAGCTCCCGAAATCCCTCTGCCCAATGTTCGTTCAATTCGAGAGTTGGGCTGAACGCAAATGCCTCAGTAGATTCCGGCTCTTGTGCAGTGGCCGGCATTACAAACATACTGATCGTCCCAGTAAGCACGATGGCATTGATTAGCAAACGCATAGTCTAAGTCCCCACGCATAAGGATGGTTATCGCGCAGAGTATATCAACCTTACGGACTCAGTAGATAGGCCGATTGTCTTACTCGTGCAGTGAATACGCCCAACGGCGCAATACCGTGCGACCTAACAAAGACGTCAGCCCTACCATAGCAATGCCCAGCAGCATGGAAAGCAATATGCTGGCGTACAACACCTCCACCTGGAAATTCTGGCTCCCCATGAAAATGTAGTACCCCAAACCACGATTACTAATCCCATGCCCAGCCATATATTCACCGACGACAGCTCCCACAATCGTTAGCCCAGCCGATATGCGGGCTCCCGTCAATAAATGCGGAACCGCGTTGGGCAATTTCAATTTGAGCAACCTCTCGATCCGCCCCGCCTGATATAGCTCCATCAATTCAGCCAATCCTGGATCGACGGTAGTCAGTCCTGTCGTGACGTTGGTGACTACAGGGAAAATGCTGATCACCGAAACGATAACAACAACGCTACCTAGTCCTCCTCCAAACCAGATGATGACCAAGGGAGCGATCGCGACAATCGGAACGGTCTGCAACAGGATCATGTAGGGATAGACACATTGTTTTGCCAGTCGTGAAGCAGAGAATAGCAATGCCAAGAGGATTCCCAAACAGATCGAAATTACAAAACCTAGAAAAGCTGCTTGCCCAGTCACCAATGTAGCCTGAAGTAATTCGGATGCTTTACTCCAACTTTCCGTAGCAATCTCGAGAGGGCTTGGAAGAATGATCCGCTTGATTTCAAAGATCACATCCGCCAGTTGCCAGATGGCAAGTATTCCCACAAGGAAGCATGCTGGATAGAGGAGCTTTTGCAGCGTCAATCGCTTCATACCATGGACTCCTGTAGGAACGAGGAGACTTCAGCGACTGTCTGCAGATATCCGGAAGACGCTCGCAATTCCGGACTTCGTTGTTCCGGAAGTTTGATCGAGACATCCTGGGTTATATCTCCATGCCTGTTCATTACTAAAATTCGGTCACTCAAATAGACGGCCTCGGACACATTGTGAGTAACGAACATCATGGTGACTTGCTGCTTGCGCCAGATTTCATGAATGAGTTGATTCAGCTGTTGCCTCAATAACTCGTCCAATGCCGCAAACGGTTCATCCATAAACATCATATCCGGATTGGTCACCAAAGCCCGAGCCATGGAAACACGCATCCGCATCCCACCGGAAAGCTCGCGTGGGAATTTATCCAAATCCGCTTCTGCCAGCCCAACCTGACCAATGGTCTCTTTAATCGTATTCAATGAAGATCCACTAGCAGGATCTCTGAGCTCCAATGGAAGCCGTACATTGTCTTGGACGTTTCTCCACGGCATCAAGGTTGCGTCCTGAAACACGAACGCCGGTGTCTGAAAATCTGTTTTAAAGCTTTCTGACTCGGAAGGTACCAGTCCGGCGACTGCCCGTAAAAGCGTCGACTTGCCGCAACCGGACGGGCCTACGAGAGAACACCACTGACCTGATGGTATTTGCAGTGATAGATCCGTCAGCACTTGCGTTGAGCCTAGCGTCACATTCAGCGATGAAATATCGATTATGTTTTTCACAAATTCGTCGTATTCAGAGGGTGTTCCGGAACTGATTTAATGCTTGACTGCTTTTATAATAGACAACGTCGGCCCATCATTGACCACCAATCGCCTCGGTATTCCAAGACCATGCAAGTTCCGTCCATCCCCAATTTGCCGGATCAGATTCAAGTGCAAGGGATCATTCCCGAGGAATATGACTCGGATCAACTGGGAATCGTGATTGTGGACCACGGATCAAAACGCGACGAGAGCAATCAATATGTTAAACAGATTGCTCTGATATTCAGGCAGCAGACAGGTTTTAAAATCGTCGAGCCTGCGCATATGGAACTAGCTGCCCCTGATATCGACGCAGCGTATCAGTCCTGCGTCGCGCAGGGAGCTCGATATATTGTTGTCCATCCATACTTCCTTGCCCCAGGGCGACATTGGCATGAGGATATTCCCGAGCTAGCACGCATGGCCGCTCAAAAACACCCGAACACGGCTTGCGTCGTCACTCCTCCATTAGGCATTCATGAAGCGATGATCCAAATTATGAACACTCGCGTTCAGAATGCTCTTCCTTCAACCTCCGAAACAACAAATGACTAAATCTATCCTCACCATACTCGTCGTCGCCGTAAGCTTACTAACGGGCTGTCGCTCTGAGAATGCGCCGACGAAACCTATCACCACTGAATCTTCAGAAGATTCTCTCACGAAGGTTTCGCTGCAACTTAATTGGTTCCCTGAGGCGGAACATGGTGGATACTATGCAGCGGCATTACATGGATACTTTGAAGAGGAGGGGTTGGATGTTGAAATCTTGGCGGGAGGTCCCAATAGTCCTGTGATTCAGCAACTCGTCTCCGGACAGGCAGATTTTATCGTTGGGAATGCCGATCAGGTTCTGACCAGTCGAGCCAAAGAATCTGACGCGGTCGCACTGCTAGCTCCTCTGCAAAACAGCCCTCGCTGTATCATGGTGCATGAAGAGTCCGGTATAGAAACTCTGGCCGATTTGAAGAGTATGACTTTGGGAATGAGCGCTGGAAGAGCCTTCGCTCTATATATGCAAAAACACCTGCCCATGGAGGACATCAAGATCGTCGGCTACCCAGGGAATCCATCCGTTTTCGCCAATGATCAGAATTTTGGGCAGCAAGCCTACGTTTTCAGCGAACCATTCATTGCCAAGACTCTCGGGGCAAATCCTCGTGCCTTAATGGTCTCCGATATTGGCTACAATCCTTATACCAGCCTATTGATCGCAACTCAGCAACGAATCGAGGCTGAACCGGAATTAATCGAGAAGATAGTCCGAGCCAGCCAAAAGGGGTGGATTCACTACCTCAAAGACGCAACCAAAACCAATGAATACATTCACTCGCTGAATGAAGAGATGGGTTTGGAGATACTAGCCTTTGGAACGGAGACCCTTCAAACACTTTGTCTTCCAAACGATCTCTCCGAAGATCAGCTTGGCAAGATGACGCTAGACCGCTGGACTCAACTCAGAGATCAATTGATCCAAATTGAATTAATCGACGATACCGTCAATCCAGCCGATGCATTCCTGCCAACGGAATAACAGTCATCTAGCAATCAGCTGAAAGTCTTGGATTACCCTCTCTCAATGCTGTATTATCAAGGACAGCAAACCTCTTTTTCTACGGAATAACAAAATGATACAAACCATGCTTTTGATCGGTGCCATGGATCCTTGGGCAATCGGGGGCCTCTCCATTCTTGTCATTGTGATGCTTGGGTTCGTCATCATTGCTATTAAATATGGCTCTCTCTGGTTTGAAGGATATAACTGTGGAGCTCAAATAGGATTGTTCGAATTGGTCATGATGGGGTTACGGCAGGTTAATCAAAAAGCCATCATGAAGGCAAAAATCAAAGCCGTTCAAGCGAGCCTCAAAACAGAGAAAGACAGAACCGCCCGCGTTGAAATCGATGGCACGTTTGTCACAACACAACGACTTGAAGCCCATTATCTAGCCGGTGGTGATGTGAGCAAAATCATTGAAGCACTAGTTGCCTCTAAGAATGCCGGGATTGCATTGGAATTCGACCAGGCTGCGGCTATTGATTTGGCCGGACGTGATGTTGTCGAAGCTGTGCGAACCAGTGTTGATCCTAAAGTCATCAGCTGTCCAGACCCTCAACGAAGTGGAAAGGAATTCTTAAGTGCTGTTGCGAAAGATGGGGTCGAACTCAAGGTGCATGCTCAGGTCACCGTCAGGACCAATCTGGAACAATTGATCGGCGGGGCCACAGAAGAGACGATCATCGCTCGCGTCGGTGAAAGTATTATCTCGGCCATTGGCTCGGCTACTTTACATTCGGATGTGCTTCAAAACCCAGGAATGATCACTAAGGCCGTTCTCGAACGAGGTCTCGATTCACAGACCGCCTTTGAGATTGTGTCCATTGATATCGCCAGCGCCATTGTCGGTGAAAATATTGGCTCACGTCTTCAAGTCGATCAGGCTGAAGCGGATACTCGTGTGGCACGAGCCAAAGCGGAGCAACGGCGAGCTGAAGCAATCGCCGTAGAACAGGAACAAAAAGCGGAAGTGGTCGGTAATCAGGCCACACTCATTCAGGCGGAAGCAGAAGTCCCTAAAGCGATGGCAGCTGCGTTTCGAACTGGCAACATTGACACCAAGGGATAAGACTATGCATTCTCGAAGACTCCTTCTTACTATTTGTATTCCTCTGGTTTTTACGGCGATGACACAAGCTGACGACATTTCAGAAAACCAGCAAAAGCTGTTAAAAACGTTTCGCACCGAGTTTGTAAAAATCACTCCCGGTAAAGGAAAGTTTCCAAAGTCCTTCGAAATGGGCAGCGATTCAGCGACTCAATCTCCAGTACACAAAGTTACTTTCGAATACTCCTTCTCGGTCGCCAAATACGAAGTGCCTCAGAATCTCTGGGAAGCTGTCATGGGCAGTAATCCGTCTCGCTGGAAGGGCCCACGTAACTCGGTGGAGGAGCTCAGTTTCGCCGATGCAGAAGCATTCTGCAAAAAAGCAACTCAGATGATGCAGCAATTAAAATTGATTGAAAAGAACGAAGCCATTCGCCTCCCCTCTGAATCTGAGTGGGAATATTTTGCGCGAGCGGGAACAACAACAGCATACAGCTTTGGTGACGATGCAAAACAGCTGACGGATTACGGTTGGTACACTGGCAATGCAGCGGGCAATGACCCTCCTGTCGGCGTTAAAAAACCAAACGCCTGGGGACTCTATGACATCCATGGATACCTTTGGGAGTGGTGTACCGATACTGGTAGCGAATCCTATAAGAACGCTCCGACTGATGGCAGTGCCCGAATCGACTCAAAATCAAAAATGCGTGTTCTACGTGGTGGAAGCTGGAAAGACGCAGCTGACAAATTGACCAGCAGCTATCGGTCTATTGTCCCTGCTGACTTAAAGGATGATGCCGTTGGACTCCGCTGTATCTTAGTAACGAAATAACACTCTCATCCCTTTTTGGAGATCCTCTATGAGTCGCCAGACCCGTCGATCTTTTTTAGCCAGTAGCGGTGCCCTCGCTGCTACTCCCTATGTATTTCAAAACACTAATACATTCGCTCAGGAAAACCAATCGGCCAACGATAAGCTCGGCGTAGGTTGCATTGGATTGGGCGGCCGCGGTTCGGCCATTGCCCGACAAGCGCTTAAACTTGGAACACCAATTGTCGCCTGTGATGTTGATAAAAACCGGGCAGAGGGATTTGCCAAAGGGGCTGGTAATAATTGTCCAACAACGCAGGACTATCGGCATGTTTTGGATAACAAAGAGGTCGACGTCGTCACGATTGGAACGCCGGATCACTGGCACTCGAAAATTGCGATCGATGCAATGCGCGCCGGTAAGGACGTGTATTGTGAAAAGCCACTGACATTAACGGTGGACGAAGGGATTAAGATTTGTGAAGTCGTGAAGGAGACCGGCAAGGTATTTCAGGTTGGTACTCAGCAACGATCTGAATACGGTGGTTCCTTCTTGCGAGCTGTTGCCATCTGTCATTTGGGATGGCTTGGCGACAATCTTCAAGCCCTGTCCTCTGTGGGCACTGCTCGTCAGGGTGGCCCATTCAAAACCGAGGAACCACCTGCCAATCTCGATTGGAATATGTGGTTGGGACAAGCGCCTGACACCGATTACATCAAAGAACGGACCCATTACCAATTCCGTTGGTGGTTGGAGTACTCCGGTGGACAGGTAACTGACTGGGGCGTCCATCACACCGATATTGCTATGTGGGCCTTAGGCTTACATGAAACGGGCCCTGTCTCGATTGAGGGTGAAGGCACGTTTGACACGCGGCCTAATTGCTACAATGTCGCACATACCTTCGACGCCATGATGAAATTTAAGAATGGTAGCTCAATTAATCTAACCAGTGGGAAAAATGAGCTGATCATTGAAGGAACTCAAGGAAAACTTCGTGTAAACCGAGGTGGAATCACTGGCAAGATCGTTGATGACATCAATGCGGATAAGTCCTTGCAGGAACAGCTTAACGCCAAGATTGAAGAGATCTATCGTGGGAAGGTTACTCCACACATGGTCAATTTCTTTAATTGCGTAAAGACTCGCAAACTACCGATTTCCGATGTCTTCACGCATCACCGAAGTGTGAGTGTCTGTCACCTGGCAAATATTGCTATGCAACTCGGACGCAAATTAGATTTCGATCCTGATAAGCAGCAGTTCAAGTCAGACGATCAAGCCAACTCAATGCTTTCCCGAAAGCAACGCGCAGGGTTTGAAATCTCATAGAAACCATTGATAATAAATACCGCAGGCCGAGTGTTCTCGTACTGCGGTTTTTTCATGCATCCATATTTTAAGAATCTAGCCATGCGTATTCGATCATTCCTTATCGTTACATTCTTTTCACTTAGTCTCTTGTTAAGCGGTTGTGGAGAGAAAGAGCAAGCCGAGCAACCTGCACCAACGCCAGAAACGGTTCAAAATAGTGTGCCGGAAATCCCAGAGGATGTTCAGAATTCACTCTCTGAATTACAGGACACGCTTGGCAATTTGACGCGTGGCAATGAAGAGCCTGCTGCACCGGCAAGTGACGTCGCGCTCTATGGTGAAAACACGATCGACACCTCTGTAATTCTTGATGACTATCATGTTGCGGTCTGGATCAACGCTGAAAAACTTCTGAATTCCGAAGTCGTTGAGTCGTTCTTCAAGGTCGCTGGCGCTGACGCACCTCCCGGTTCGCACCCCTTGGAAGGCCTGAAACAAGACATGGGTATTGATCCAGAGCTGATTTCAAGTGCGCTCTTTTTAGCTGCCATCCCAGAGGCACCGGACAATTCCGTCGATAGCTACAAAGACGACCTCCCAGTAGACCCTTCTACATTGGAAGAACCACCGAAGGAGGAAGTCTTGGAAGTCATTGAAGGAGATTTCGCGGTTCCACAGGATGAGCCCATTGACGAAATCAAAACAGTGACGCCGGAACAACCAGAGGTCGTGCAATTCAAAACAATGCCGGCCCGCCCAAATATTCAATATGGAGCCGTCATCAAATTCCAAAAGGTGACAGACCTCTCGAAGCTCATTGAAAAAATCACCACCGCTCGCCACTTCGATTATGTTGACAATCAACTCGTACCGAATCATCAGACCGGAACACAAGTAGAATTTAATGGCCATAAATACGTGCAGGGAGCAGAAGGACAACCTTCCGCCTATCTCAAAGATGAGACCACTCTGATTGTTGCCAGCGAAGCGGAATTGAAAGCGATGATCGAAGGCAAGGGTGGCTCTAACAAACTTGCTGAGATGATTGGCAAAATCGGAGGCGACAATACATTTGTCTTTGCGGCCACTACCGACGAAATCAAGGATACCTATTCACAGCTCAATCTGTCCGAACTCGGCCTACCCGTACCGCAAATGGGTCAGCTACTGGAAATCGCACAAAAGGTAAACACTTCACTTGTCGCATTGAATCCTGATTCGGATACTCCTGTATTCCTGCAACTCGCTGCTGTAGATGCTCAAGCCTCGAAGGACATGTTCATGCAGCTCAATGCTCTGGCAACCATGGCGAAGGTCATGCTACCCGCTCAGGTCCAGCAGTTTGAGTCCAATCCAAATACGGATCCCGCTACCCTGCGTGCATTGCAAGTCGGATCGGAATTGGCCAAAAATCTGAATGTGAGTAACGAGGCTGAAACCGTCACTGTCTCATTGACCTGGAACGCAGCTTTACGAACACAACTGCTCGAGCTTGTCACCGTCGCTGCAGGCAAAGCCCGTGGTGCAGCCAGATCTGCCCAAAGCAAAAACAACATGAAACAAATTGGACTCGCAGTTTACAACTATGATTTCACTTACGAGAATTTCCCCGTCGGTGAAAAGGACGGAATTAAATTCGCGGATGGAAAGCCACTGTTAAGCTGGCGAGTTCATATCCTGCCGTTTATCGAACAACAGGCGTTATACGATCGATTCAAACTGGACGAGCCCTGGGATAGCGAACACAACATTAAGTTATTAGATGAAATGCCATTTGTTTATGCTAATCCTGCTCACAAAGGCCTCAAGAATAAAACCGTGTATCGTGCACCCGCCGGAGACAACTCGATTTTGGGTGGTAACTCTGTTATCGGTCTTAAAGACATATTAGACGGCACTGCCAACACCGCCATGGTGCTTGATGTAGCCCCTGAAATGGCGATTGAATGGACCAAGCCTGACTCGCTGGCTATCGACGCAGACAACGTGGTCTCATCCTTCGGCGAACTGAAAAAGGTGATCACGGTGCTATTGTCCGATGGATCTGTACTAGATATTCCACTCTCCATGGAGAACGACAAGTGGAATCTGTTCTTAGATTACAAAGACGGTAAGGCACTCGAATTGCCTCGAGGCCAATAAGGACTCGAGCAAAGAGAGACCTAATTCGCGGCAAAGTTCAGAATACGGACGGCAGAGCCTTGGCTTAATGCATCACGTGCAACACTAATTCGCACCTGAATTTGATGAGTCCCTGGTTTCAATCCTTCCACTAACATCACAGTCCTTGGGTAATGTAATCCCATGCTGTGTCGATGGAATAGATTAATACTTTGCCATTGGTCTTGGCCTACAACTTTTACTTCAATTGCTCCCGCATCCGGACCAGCCAAAACAAAGGCTCCGAGCGACTGTCCAGTGAAGGTATAAGTAAACTGACTGTTTACCTGGCTGCCATGCAGAAGTTTCTGTCCTGCGAATGTACTTCTGAAGGAACCTTTGAGATCTTTCCAATTGGGTACGGAGACTGTCCAGTTTCCATCGTGCTTTGCCTTGGCCGGTGACTCCAACCGTCCATTCATGTAGCTCCCTTGATCAAGCGGCTTCTCTGGAACCACATGAGGCTTAACGCCAACTGATTCCGCCGACCAACCTTGTTCGAGGATCTTCTTAATCATGGCTGTGCAAATCGCATTGCCGTAAGGCTTTGGATGAACACCTCCATAGAGCTCCCATGTTGTCTTACCTGCGTCGATTAATTCAGTAAGCTCAGAACACAAATCATTGGTTGATACCTGATAGTATTGGCACACTCGATTGTGTGCCGCGATGGAGATTGGAACCTCACCCTTGCGAATCGTCTCCATCATGCCTGTATTCGCAAAGTGGGTAACCACAATATCCGCATTTGGATTATGTCTGCGGGCCTGAACAATCAACCCTTCCATACCACGTAATGCATGTACCAAATCATGCCCTGCGTCTTGATCATCATTCACCGCAAATTCGATAAACAATAAGTCTACGGAGCCTTTGGATAGAACATCTCGCTGAAGTCGATGAGCTCCGGTCATCGAACAAGTCGAGGAAATCCCGGCGTTGGTAAATGTAAATTCGGTGTTTGGAAATCGCTTTTCCAGATACGCCGCAACCATCGGTCGATAGCCATTCATCTGGGTAATACTGCCACCGATGAAAGCGACATGTCCTTTACCAGTATCCTCAAAGACATGCTTGCTATTGTTGAGCGAACCACGTAAATGGAAGTGTTTATTCGTGGTCTGAGGAATTTCCTGAGCGGCAAGGCTCCCGTAGCAATGAAGTGTGAGACTCAGCCACACAGACAACCATAGACGAATCATCAGGCAATTATATCCTCAACGACTTTCGCATCTGCGTTGACGGTCAGTTTCTGCTCCTGACCGTTATGCAGGTAATAGAGCTCTTTGTGGTCGATGCCAAACAACTTAAATACCGTCGCCTGATAATCATTAGGATTAACGATATTCTCAGCAGCCTTGTGCCCCACTTCATCAGATTCACCATAGGTAATACCTGACTTAATTCCGCCACCGGCAAGCCAAGTGCTGAAACCTTGTCCATTGTGATCTCGGCCGCCGGATTTTGGGTCACCCTCAACTACAGGTAGACGGCCAATCTCGCCTCCCCAATGCACGAGTACTTCATCGAGCATGCCTCGTTGCTTTAAGTCTTTGACGAGTCCTGCTGACGGTTTATCTGTCTTCTTACACGCTGAAGGCAAAGCTGTATGGAGACTGTTATGATTGTCCCACGGTTGGCCTGCATGGAATAGCTGAACAAATCTCACACCACGTTCTACCAATCGTCGAGCGATGAGACAGCGAGTTCCATATTCCCGAGTCGCTTCCTCATCGATTCCGTAAAGCTTATGCGTCGCTTCGGTCTCCTGAGAAATATCCAATGCTTCTCTAGCAGCATCCTGCATTCGAGCGGCCAATTCATAACTTGCAATTCGCGCTTCTAACTCATGCTCACCGGGATGCTTTTCCGCATGACGGCGATTCAGCTTACCCAAGAATCCCAAATTGGATTCCTGAACACCACCACGTAAATGCTCAGGCGCATCTAAATTCAATATCCGTGGTTCCTTCGGTCGTAATACCGTGCCCTGATAGATGGACGGCATCCATCCATTGGACCAATTATGAGTCGAATCCACAGGGTGACCGCCAGGGTCTGTCAGAACCATATAGGCCGGAAGGTTCTGTGATGCGCTGCCTAATGCATAAGTTAACCAGCTACCCAAGGCCGGACGCCCGGTCACGCCAGCAATCCCCGCATTCATATAACGGATGGATACTTCGTGGCCGTTGTACCCAGTATGCATCGAACGAATTAAGCAAATGTCATCCGCAATGGAACCAATGTGAGGGACTAGCTCGGACATTTCCGTTCCGCACTCGCCATACTTTCGGAACTT
This sequence comes from uncultured Pirellulaceae bacterium, assembly GCA_938082855.1. Lineage (GTDB taxonomy): Bacteria > Planctomycetota > Planctomycetia > Pirellulales > Pirellulaceae > UBA721. The sequence continues at coordinate 57,965 of CALKCC010000082.1, forward strand.
AAACTGAGTGCCCTTAAGCACCTTAGTCGCGCGTTTAATGAAGCTAAATCCAATATCTCCATCGTAGGATTTGCCATCCAACCGAGTTAATTCCGGCTTGGGATCAAACAAATCCATATGGGAAGGTCCACCGTGCTGAAACAACGAGATCATGGCTTTCGCCTGCGGCTCGAAGTGAGGCTGCTTCGGCGTGAGATCAAACGTCTGTGGTTCGAGTTTCACATTACGTGGAACACCCAGTAGATTCTCTTCCTGCAATAGAGTAGCCAGTGCGACCATACCAACGCCCATCGCATTTTCACGCAAAAACGAGCGTCTGGAGAATTCACTTGGAGGATTTAGTTTTGTCATCGATTTATTCCATATATAGGAACTGATTTGATGTAAGTAATGCCTGACAATAATTCGTCATAGCTTGCTCAAATGGTGATTCATTCCCAGATTCAATGAGAAGTACCACTTGTTGCTGGATAAATTCCAACGACAACGCGACTTCCTGAGTCGTAGGCAATCTGCCATAGGCCAACTGCCAACCATAGGCTAGTTGCTCAGGAATCGTTGCCTTTAATTCATAAGCACTCAGATCCAAAGGACCATGGAAGTCGGCTTCGGAATCCCATGCTAGCTTGGATTCCGATTCAAGAACGCTGATTTTATAAACGTTGGAAAATGAATCTGACGTGTAGTTGTCTTTCATATCCACGATGGCATCGAGTGTATCACCGGGCTCAACATCCACTGTGATTTCGTAGTCCTGTCCGCCATGTTTGACACTCCATTGTCCTAGCTGGCCGACACGACTGCTATGAAGTGTCAATCGAACACCATCACCATTATCAGATGGATGATGAACATTTCCTTTGATCTGTACCTTTCCTTTAATCGGAGAAGTCCACCGACGGATAGGGCTTAAATGTAGAGGAGCCGTATGGCCACTAGTCTTATTGAGGAATGAAAATCCCAGCTTTTCATCTGGTACTTTCTCACCACCTTTCCAGGTATTACCACCAAAAAACGGATAGGGCGTAAAGACCACCGGTGCAATCTCCGCTTCGACTTCCTGATTCACATGGCCGAAACCGTAAGACCACGGATTCCCATTGGATAAAGCATTTTCAGGAAGAACCAAATTCAGGCCTTCGATAATGGAGGAATCCACTTTGCCTTGTGCTTCTTGATTGAGGCGAGTGGCGAAAGATGAGGCGAATTGAAGAATGAAATCACTATTCATCATCATCAATGATTGAGTGGCCACAGTGGAACTATCCCGTTGTGTGCAATTAACCTCCATCGCCGGAGCATCAAATGCTTTAAGCAATGCCACAGGCTCAGTCCGCTTCATCTGCAAATAAACACTACGACGTTGTACATCACCAGCGATGATGACCTGTCCGGACGTGTCTTTTCCAACCATAACCGGTGCTCCGAACGATGTGCCATCCAACTTACCGCTGACAGCAAGAATCGAATCACGGATGGCTTCCGCATCCAGTCGCTTCACTGGGAAGTGTGAGTAGAGCTGATTGCCACCATCGACTTGGTCGCCTTCGGGTGTACGGAGGGATTGCTGCAGGTAAACCGTTGAGGTCATCAATACACGGTGAAGATGCTTCAGACTCCAACCTTTTGCCATAAATTCATCCGCTAACCAGTCCAACACTTCTGGCTGAGTCGGCAGTGAACCCAGTTTTCCAAATTCGCCAGGGGTGTCAACAATTCCTGTTCCAAAGTGATGCATCCAAAACCGATTGACCAAAACACGAGCGACTAGTGGATGCCGCCCGCTAGTTAACCAACGAGCGTATTGCAGTCGGCGACCAGTGGTTGGTGCGTCTGCAGCATTATCTTTGATGGCAAAAGGGCTATCTGCAGGAGCTGCCACTGTCAGGCCACCTGGTTTCACTTCGTGTTGAGGCTGACGATAATCTCCGCGATAAAACAGGAAGGTAGGATCCACTTCCTTAACCTGCTTGGTCAGAGCTCGAACATATTCATGAACTGGTTTAGTCGCCCTTACCTTGGCAACTTCGGCATCTAGCTTCTTCAATTCATCGGCATGGCCCTGATTGTACTGATACAACACACCTGGACTGAGGTTTCCAATATTTGGATTCTTGGCAAGTAATTCCTTTTGTTCCGCAGTCCGTTTATCTCCAGCAGCTCGGTAAGCCGCTTCGAGTGGTTCGCGTAAGGCTTCATCGACTTTTTCGAGTTCGGCAGCCAGAGCCATATCCATGTATTCTGTCTGCTTCGCATTCCTAGCCGTCACCATCTCTTGCGCCTGGGCTTCAATCTCAGCAGCCTTGGCATGGTCTTCATCTGTGTACAACGAGACGGCTCGATTCCCAGGTACCTTCCAACGCTTCGGATTTAAGGCCGGTTCGAATACTGCTCGTAGCCGATAATAATCTTCCTGAGATATCGGGTCGTAACGATGGTCATGACATTGGGCACAACCAACACTCATACCCAGTAAACCTGTAGACACAATCTTCACTGTGTCTATAACAACCTGATTACGCGTCTCATCGGAGTTAGCCTGTCCCGTGCCATCGGCGGCCATGCGTAAATAACCTGTTGCCGTGAGCTTATCAATTTCCTGTGATGTCATGTTCTTGTAAGGTGGCTCAACTAACTCATCTCCGGCTAACTGCCATGTAATGAATTGATCGAACGGCATATCTGCCGCAATGGCCCTAATCACCCAGTCGCGATATTTATAAGCCCACTGTCTATTCGCGTCACTGTTACTGGCTCCTTCTGAGTCGGCATAACCGGCAACATCCAACCAATGCCGTCCCCATCGCTCACCATATTGTGGGCTGTCTAGCAAACGGTCGAGAACTTTTGTCCAGGCTTCCGGCGTATCATCGGCAAGAAACGCTGCTAGCTCCTCATGGGTTGGAGGGAGTCCGGTTAGTGCGAGTGACGCTCGACGAAGCAAAGTGGACTTATCGGCTTCCGGAGCAAATGACAGATCCTGCTTTTCCATTCGAGCTAGTAAAAGTGCATCAATCGGAGTTCGCACTCGATCCACGTTTTCTACTGTCGGCACAGTAGGCCGACGGATGGGCTGAAAGGCCCAGTAAGATCGTTCTTCAGGCGTCACGCCCAGTCCTGGACCGATCGTGGCAGGTTCAGGACGTGATGTTTTAGCGCCTTCAAGAATCCATTTCCGGATCGTAGCAATCTGCTCATCCGGTACCCGATGTGAACCTGGTGGCATTTCACCGCTCACCATTCGTTCAAGCAAATAGCTTTCATCTGGCTTACCTTTAATCAATGCCGGTCCGAATTCGCCTCCCTTTTCCATCAATCGAACTAAACGCAGGTCCAATTCTCCTTTCACTTCGGCTTCGGCGCCATGACAGTCATAGCAATGAGCTCGGAAAATCGGACGGATATGCTTTTCAAACGTCAACGCTTCATCGGCCTGAGTAAAGGGCGAATAGAGTCCGATTAACGTCGACAAAAAGGCCAAGCAGAGAGATCGTGTTAGCGTAAAGGGATAACGCAATTTCATAACATCAGGGTGGGCTAGGGAAGGATGCGAAGGGGTGGGATTCCGTTCCTTTATTTTAATTCAAAGTCGCTTATCCTGCATCGCTGAATCATCGTTGAATTCGACACCCCGTCGTCTCGCAACAAAAACCCACTTATTTGGATTCCAAACAAGTGGGTTCAATCGTATTCAAATTGCCAAGCTCGGCAAGCTACTCCTTTCGATGGTCCCAATGGCTGTACAGCAATTCTGTCAGCTCCTGAACCAATTCAGGGTTTGTCGCTGCTCGGTTATCCGTTTCAGTGGGATCCACTCGCAGGTTATATAGCTGTGGACCTGCGCCTAAGTCTGGGTGTGAGAAAGTATATCGATTAACAATACCGTCGTATGAGAGCAACAGTTTCCAGTCTCCTTTGATTACCCATCGATAGAGCAAAGTCTTAGTACTGTCGTTAAGGTCGGCAATGTCATGTGCATACGATTCTCCAAACAATGCCTGATGGGATGCTGTACGTCCCTGAGCCACTTCGACTAGGTTCTTTCCAGCCATTAATTCCGTCTTCTCCAACCCCGCCAATTCAAGGATGGTTGGAGCAATGTCAATGGAGCTGACCAATTGTCCGCGGTTACCCGGCCGAACCTGACCTGGCCAACGAACCATGATCGGAGTTCTTATCCCACCTTCGTTCGCGGACTGCTTTGACTTAGGTGCATAGCTTGACCGCCATTTCGGGCCCAAGTCCATGTCCGGTGTCCGTTGAATCCATCCGTTGTCAGTCACATAAATGACAACGGTGTCTTTACGAAGCCCTTCATCGTCGATGATCCCCAACAATTCGCCACAGGTTTCATCAAACCATTCGCACATTGCATAGTATTTAGCCAAAGGCAACGGTCGGCCGTCTTCCTGATACTTCTTCAGCAATCGCTCTGGGGGATTGTGAGGCGTGTGGGGTAGGAAAGGAGCGTACCAAATAAAGAATGGTTTCTCTTCTTCTTTTGATTCCTTGATGAACGAGTGAATTGGCTCTAGCCCCTGTCGCCCGATCTTGAGGCCTTGATCACCATGACGCCCGCCTCGTTTTGGATCGCCATGCGTCATTCCATGAGTAAAGCCTCCACGCGAATAATGACCCTCCCACCATTTGCCGCTTTGGTGGCTCAAATAATCTTTCTCCTGCAACATTCGGGGGACCGTATCGATGCGATCGATATTGGCAATCAACTGATTCCGCAATTCCTGATAAGCACCTGGCTTTGCATCCGGGCCAAGGGGAGTGGGATCATTGCCGGTAATCCGATGGTCTCGTGGATAAAGACCAGACACTAAGGTTGCTAACGAGCTGCGGCAGAGTGCCTGTGGTACATAACCACGAGTAAATGTCGCGCTTTCACGTGCCAATTGATCAAGGTGAGGTGTCTTAATGACCGGATGAGCCATAAAACTATAATCCGTCCACGCCTGATCGTCAGAAATTATTAACACCACATTGGGGTTTTCTGGCAGCTGTGGTTTGGCTTTCGGCTTTGGTTGTTGTGGTTTAGATGCCGGCTTCGCCTGTGTCTGTTTTTGTTCCTGGGCCTTCTGTCTCAGGTAATTATTGGTGGGCACTAATTCATAGCTATATTCACCACCATAACCATCACGTAACTCGTTAGAACGCTTACGCATCTTTTGTAACTGTGACTTGAACTTAGGATCCTTAGCTAGATTTACCAACTGATCCGGATCGGCTTCCAAATCGTGTAAGAACTCGTAGTCATCCTGAAAGTAATTTGCATAAACCCATCGTTGGTCACGAACACCTTCCCATTTAGGAATCCGTCCGGGGACATCCATTAGGTGCTCACAGAAGAAATCCGTACGCCATTTCTTGGGCTCGTTTCCAGCCACCAATCCGTTTAAGTCTTCTCCCTGATACTGCGAAGGCAGTTCAATGCCAGCCGCACCTACGAACGTGCTTGCTAAGTCCAGATTTAAAACGACTTCATCTCGCACTTGTCCTTTGGCAGAGTCCTCTACTCGCGGATCTGAGATAATCATGGGCACTCTTAGCGATTCTTCATAATGAGACCACTTACCGGCAAATCCTCGTTGAGCCATGTAGTAACCGTTGTCACCGGTATAGATGACAATTGTGTTTTCATCCAATCCGAGTTGTTCCAAAGTATTTACAACTCGCCCTACAACATGGTCGATACCACTGAGCATTCGGTAGTAAGAGCGAATGTTCTTTTCGTACTTCTCCTTGGTATCCCACCGCCAGAAGTAACGCTCTCGATTTAAGCTGGTCCGCAAAAACTCTGGCTGACTAGCGAATATCTCTGGGTCATTAAGCCGGGGAGCCGGAATCTCAATGTCTTCATACATGCCATCCATCACTTTTGGCCATGGGAAGTGATCCACTTTGTCGTTGTCTTCTGCATGTGTCGCGTTGAAGCTTACCGAAAGCATGAAGGCTTCATCTTTGTTTGCCTTAATGAATTCGATGGCCGCATCGCCAGCCAATTGAGTGGTATGGCGCAAAGTGCCGTCCGGTTGCTTTTTGAAGTACTTGTTGCGATTGATCGGACGGAAGAAGTCAAAGGCCTGGTTCGTTCCGCCGGAGAAGCCGACACCGAATTTCCCAACAAATCCGGTCTTATATCCAGCCTGTTTCATAACTACTGGATAAGAATTGGTCACAAAGTCCTGCGCAATCGCAGGCGTACCAAATGTATAGTGATGACTACGTTCCACCATGCCGGTAAATATCGTGGCCCTGCTAGCGGCACAAATCGACGTTGTCACAAAGGCATTGGTGAATCTTGTACCCTGACTCGCGAGCTTATCCAGATTGGGAGTCTTCACAAAGGGGTGCCCATAGCAGCTCAGCTGATCATTGCGTTGGTCATCTGCTAAAAAGAAGACGATATTTGGACGCTCTGCCGCACGCAATTGCACAGAAAATAGAGTCGTTAAAACAAGGACGCTTAGAATAGCGCGTCGAAGTAGCTTGCTGGTCATAGAGAGCTCTCTAGTAATAGAAAGATGTTAATGAACAAAGACACCATTCCGGTATCCACGTTCGTCGATACCGGAAGGTGTCTTCCTGTTATTAGAAGTGCTTTTAGCCGATCGTCAAGCGATCTTCCCAACCTTCATGATAATCACGCTGCCACAATGCCATCGCTTCTTCATCATCAAGGATGTGACCATTCGAGGTATCGCAATTCAGTATACGACCAACTCGCTGGGAGATATTTCCTAGATGACAGAGCAGGGTACTTCGATGGCCGATTTCAATTTCAGCGTTTAGTCCTTCTGGGTCATTCGCTCGAATGGACTTAACGAGATTATCTATATGTTCCGGCTGACCTTGGCCGCCCGTGACCCGTTTTACTTCCTTGTTCCCTCGGTCGTAAACGACATAGCCACCACCGCCAAGAAATTCGACCATACCGTTATCGCCAAAGACCTTTACAAAGCCTGAGCCATTTCGATTGCAGCTACTGCCTTGCCAGGTAATCTGAGTTTCATTTTCGAATTCGAACGAAACAATCTGAGTGTCTGGTGTTTCTTGGTCGTCATCGAAATAGTAACGGCCGCCGGTGGAACTAACTGTCTTTGGGAAGTCGACGTTTAATGCCCAACGCGCGATATCCAGAGAATGGATTCCGTTGTTACCAAGCTCGCCGTTGCCATAGAACCAAACCCAGTGCCAATTGTAATGAACAAGGTTGTTCTGAAACGGGCGACGTGGAACAGGACCCTGCCAACGATCGTAATCAATGTGCTCAGGAACTTCGGTATTCTTCCCTTCACCAATAGATGTTCGAGCGCTAAAGTAAACACAGCGAGCAGAATGTACGGTTCCGATCCCTCCGCCATGAATAAACTCTATCGCCTCGCGATACGTTGGTGCACTTCGGCGTTGCGTTCCAATCTGTACGCAAACTTTATTTTTACGAGCAGCGGCAATCTGCATTTCCCCTTCCCAGGGGTTTTGGCAACATGGCTTTTCTACATAGACGTGCTTACCCGCTTCTGCGGCAACGATGGTTGCTGGAGCATGCCAGTGATTGGGAGCGGCACAAGCGACGATATCAACTTCGTCGTCCTCAACAAATGTTTCCCAAGTAGTGATCGGCTCAGGACGATAACCCACTTTGCCTTCGATTTCATCCGCAGCCCGCTCGGCTCGGGTTTTATCCACATCACAAACATATTTAATGACACAGTCACTATGTTTGGAGAACGTATCCGCTAAACTTCGCCCGCGACTCATTCCCATGACAGCAACGACGAGTTTATCATCTTCAGCATTCGCTTTGACTGTAGAAACCAAAGTGCCGGTAGCAGCAGTCGCGGCTCCCGCTGCTATAAAATCTCGACGCTTAACATTCTTACTTTGCGCATTGGCAGACATAATTTTCCCCTTTAGGAATATAAGTTGTCGCCAACCGCTAAAATTACCGAACGACTGGCGTTAGCCCATCAACTCTCG
>CALKCC010000083.1 GCA_938082855.1 uncultured Pirellulaceae bacterium
CGCACAAGTCCAGTCGCTTTTTGTACACGATCCAGTACTTCTCGACATTTATCCCGGGCTTGTTTTGCGCCGGCATCAAGTACATCCCGGACATAGTCGGGGTCATTTTCAAGTTGAGCGCGACGCTCCCAGGCTGCCCGGAAATATTCCGCTGAAGCTTCAGCAATTTTCTTCTTTACGTCTCCGTAGCCGAACCCGCCGGCGCGGTAAATGGCTGCCAGTTCCTGTTGTTGCTCTGCCGAGGCAAACAAGCTGTAGAGTTGATAAAGGTGGTCACCTTCCGGTTCTTTTGCATCTTCCATTGGGCGGGAGTCGGTGGCGATTCGCATGATCTTCTTTTTAATCGCCTTTTCATCACCGAAGATTTCGATGGTGTTGTCATAGCTTTTGGACATCTTTTCGCCATCGGTGCCGGGTACTTTGGCTGAGGCATCTAACAGCTTGGCTTCCGGCAGGACAAAGCACTCACCAAAATGGTGGTTAAAGCTTTTGGCAATATCTCGCGCGACTTCGATGTGCTGCACCTGATCCTGACCCACCGGTACAATGTTGGAGTCGTAGCCGAGAATGTCAGCTGCCATCAGGACGGGGTAAGTGAATAAACCAGCGTCGGCACTGATTCCTTTTTCTTTTTTCTCTTTGTATGCGTGACAACGCTCCAGAAGCCCCATGGGAGTACCAGTCATTAGGACCCAGGTTAATTCAGATATTTCGGGAACATCGGATTGGACAAACAGAGAGGCCTGATCGGGGTCGAGTCCTAGTGCCAATAAATCTAACGCCGCTTCATAGGTGAGCTGGTTCAATTGCTCCCGATCGCGAATCGTGGTGAGAGCATGCAGGTTTGCAATGAAGTAATAGGCTTGATCGGCTGTCTGCAGGTCAATGTATTGGCGAATTGCACCGAAATAATTACCCCAGTGAAAACGGCCTGTCGGCTGAATGCCTGATAGTACGCGCATGTCTCTGAACCTACTTCTTTCTTGCTCTATCTAGCTCTTGTTGGATGTGACCGTTCCGACGACTTCGGAAACCGAAGAAACACCTAGGGTGTCTAAGGCCTCTGGGAGTTGATCGATCAACTTCATTGTAATGGTTGGGTCGTAGTAATTAGCCGTTCCGATTTGTACAGCGGACGCTCCGGCTACCAGGAATTGCATGACATCGTCTAGATTGGCAATGCCACCGATTCCAATTATCGGCACATCGACCGCACGGGCGACCTGAAATACACATCGTAAGGAGACAGGTTTGATGGCCGGACCACTCAGTCCACCGACATCATTGCCGAGGATAGGTTGTCTTTTTTTCCAGTCGATCGCCATTCCCAGCAGGGTATTTGTCAGGCAGACAGCATCGGCCCCGCCTTGAGCAGCTCCATCTGCAATTTCTACGACACTTGTGACGTTAGGAGTCAGTTTGGCAAGGACAGGAATGTCACAGCTGTTGCGTACACCACGTACGACCTGCTCGCACAACGCCGGATTACTTCCGAAATCCACGCCGTGGGCAACGTTGGGGCAGGAGATATTCAACTCTAATGCATCAATCCCCCCTTGTTCAGCCAGGCGTGAGGCAAGCGACACATAGTCATCCGCGCTAGAGCCGGCAATACTGACAATTAACGGAGCCGGTTGTTCGGAAAGGTACGGTAAGTGATGCGAGATAAACGCATCGATACCATCGTTGTCTAGGCCGATGGAATTGAGCAAACCGGAAGAGGTTTCAACGGTACGGTGAGGAGCGTTTCCAACACGCATTTCCGTGGTAATTGTCTTAGGGACGATGCCACCAAGTAAACTGAGGTCGACAATCCCTTCCATTTCACGAGCATAGCCGAACGTGCCGGATGCTACGAGAATCGGATTGGGTAGCGTTAGCCTGCCGAGTTGTACCTGTAGGTTGGGAGTAGCTGAGGGGTTGGTCACTGTAGCAGCCTAAAAAAACGATGCCAAGTTAGAAGATACCTGTAACGGTAATCTAACCTGACATCGCAGATTTCTCAATTATGGCAATCAGAGTTTCGTCGGAGGTAAGGAAAGGTCTTCCGGCGAATCACTTATCAATGCAGCTGGCGAGACAAAAAGTGATCTCTGTCTCCGCCGCGATTACACACTTATATCACACCACCATGAACTCGCTGAGGAGCCATGTGATCCGGTTGATCCATGTGCCAGAATCGTTCCCAGAAGTTGAGAATCTGACGTTGGTTTTCCGAAGTGAAAATGAGTTGTTGGGTACGTCGCGCGCGGTCACCTGAATAGGCGGGGATGATACACCCGATGCTTGTGCTTATAGCGGCTAATACTAATACGGCGTAAAACATGCGTCGCATTGAAATTCCTCCTTGAAGGCCTCAAGCCGGTCTTCCTGATCGGCTACCTAATTTATCAGGGATTGATTGCCGTAATCCCTAATCGGTTATTGTTTTGACCACGCACAAACAATGTATTTATGATGTGGTCGCGTATAAGTACACAATTCTTAGGAGGCTTGCAATACGACTTTCCGAGTTTAGATCGGTGGTAGTGGATGGTCGGAATCTTCGCTTGATGGCTGAGCTTGGGAATTAACTTCGGGTAGCTCAAAAGTACTTAGGTTCCAGCCAACCGGATTGGCTTCGCGAATCCGGTTTTCCATTGCTTTACCGGGCTTAAAGGTGACTACAAATTTGGCGGGAACATCCACCGGATCACCTGTTTTCGGATTTCTACCGACGCGTGCTTTGCGTTCCTTGCATTCAAAAACTCCGAAATTACGCAGTTCAATTCGGCCATTGTCAGCCAGAATTTGAACGATAGCGTCCAGAGTGTTTTGGACAAGTTCTTTGGCGGTTTGTTGAGTCAGCCCGGATTCTTCGGCGATCGTTCTGACAATGTCTTTTTTAGTCTTGCTGTTAGACATAGCTGCTGAAGAAAGGTCGTACAAATAGAGGGTTAAGTCTTCATTGGTTTTGAATGGAGATCCAAACGCCCTAAGTGTATGTTTCGTAAGGGTTTAAGTCAATCAAAAACGCCAGGTGCTACCACGGAGTCGGGTATGCGGTTTGCAATCCTCCAAAATTAAATTGTGATATGGTTAAATTTGCTTCGGCGAATGACTCATTAGTGTATGCAATATGTATTGGCATATTTGCAGCGCAATTCGCCTATGGGATTTGTATCGAGTGATAGCGGTCGAATCTTGAGGTAATCGATAAACTTTTACTAGTCGTTATAATCAGATCGTTCAATGATCAGGCCAGGAACAGGGCAGGATCAGGCCAGATAGGTAGGGGAGAGAAATTGTCAGGCGATACGACCGACCAAAAGCAGCCGTGGTACGCAGGGGGCCTGCAGTTTGAATGCAGTCAGTGCGGAGATTGCTGTACCGGAGCTCCAGGGTTTGTATGGGTGCAGCAGCAAGAAATCGATGATTTAGCTCGCGATGTTGGACTTAGTAGTGAGGAGTTTGAAGAGACGTATGTACGTAAAATTGGGGCACGCCGTAGTTTGCGGGAGTTTCCTAATGGAGACTGCGTCTTTTTTGACACGGATAAGCGTGGGTGTAGCGTGTATCATGCTCGGCCTATCCAGTGCCGGACATGGCCGTTTTGGGACTCAAATCTGAAGAATGAAAAGTCCTGGGAAGCGACTTGCAAAGAATGTCCGGGAAGTGGGACTGGGAAAGTCTATACGTTGGAGGAAATCGAAGGCCAACGGAAGCAAATGAAAATCTAGCTTTGCTTTATGAAGCAGAATTTGCGGCCGGCAATTAGCCACCAATCTGATACATCGCTCGTTCCGGCTTTTGGAAATCGGGAGTGTCGATGCCGTGAGCCGCTTTTTTATCCAGGACACATTCGCGGATGAGTTGTTCGATCTCATTGTCAGATGCGCCATTTCGCATCAGTTGCCGAGCATCCCATTCCTGATGTGAAAACAAGCAGTTGCGAACTTTGCCTTCAGCCGTGATTCGTAATCGATTGCAAGATTCACAAAACGGTTTTGATACAGGATTGATGAACCCGATTGTTCCCTTGCCCTCAGTAAACTGATAGTCCACAGCAGGTTGACTGGGATCCGGTCGTGTCGCTGGCTCGAGTTGTCCCAATTCGGATTCGATGGTCTTGCGGATATCGCTTCCTGTAAGCACGGCTTCATTGCCCCAGTTGTCATCTGCATCGAGTGGCATGAATTCGATGAAGCGTAGTTCCAGTTGGCGTTCCAAAGCAAAACGTGCCAATGGAAGGATCTCGCTTTCGGTCATTCCGCGGATCGCAATGGCATTCAGGCGAATCAAATCGAATCCGACTTGTTGAGCCGCTTCGATTCCAGCAAGCACCTGGTCAATTCCGCGACGCCTTGATAATCGAAAAAACGTATCGTCATTCAAGGTGTCCAGGCTGATATTGAGACGATTTAACCCGGCCTGACGTAGAGCGTCTGCCTGGCTGGCCAGCAGCATGGCATTGGTGGTTAATGCGATGTCCTCAATCCCTTCGATGGAATTCAATTCCGTAATCAGTGAGGCAAGGTTGTTGCGGACTAATGGCTCTCCACCGGTAATTCGTATTTTATTAACACCCATGGACGCCGTGATTCGAGCGAATCGGACTAATTCCTCAAATGTCAGTATCTCATGCCGAGGTTTGAATTCGACATTCTCTTCGGGCATACAGTAGAAACAGCGGATGTTACAGCGATCGGTAACACTCATACGCAAATTGGAGTGTATCCGGCCCAGACTGTCTGTTAGTGGGGGGCGTTGCTTTGACACCGATTAACCCTCCATTCCCGGGTGCACCCATTCGTGCGTTCCGTCGGACCAGTTTTCCTTCTTCCAAATCGGAACATCTTCTTTGAGTGTGTCAATCAGCCATTGCCCGCATTCAAATGCATTCACTCGATGCGCAGAACTCACAGCAATGGCGACACTCGCTTCTCCAGGTAGAAGGTGTCCCAGGCGGTGGGTGATTTGGATGTTAATGACATCCCAGCGTTCGCGTGCCGTCGTCTCCAGTGCTTCTAACTGCTGAATTGCCATCGATTCGTAGCATTCGTAATCAAGCGAATCTGTGCCTCGGTCACCAGTGATACTACGGGTGGTTCCCAGGAACAGGACGACTGCTCCGGCCCGAGTGTCCTGGACGGATTCGAGTACAGCCTGTGAATCAATGACATTGTTGGTGATTTCAATCATGGCAAGTTGCTACAAGGCTCCTCCACTGACAGGAGGAATAATCGCGATCGTCGAGTCAGCGGCAATCTCAGTCTGAGCGGTCGCAAATTGGTCATCGATCGCAAAACGGCAATGCGGAAGGACATCGGTCAGAGCAGGGCAGGTCGTCAGAATGGCCTGCTCCAGATCGACGAGGGTGGCCGGCAACGGACAGTCGACTTCAAGTTCCGAGGTTCCGGCCTTCTGCATAGCGACGGCAAATAGCTTGATTTGAAGTGTCATGAAGTTATTAAGTCGCGGGATTGTTGAGCTAGTTGAGAGCGAACTTGCGGAGCCAGACGGTAGGCGTGAGCAAGCAGCTTGATAGGGTGGAGTGTGGGTTTGGTTGTTCCTTGTTCCATTTGAATTTTACACGCACTGCACTCGGTCGTCCCTACCTGAATGGCAGAATCTCTCATCGTACTAATCAATCCCCACCCGCTCCTCAGGCTGTTTCGGTAATTCTTACGTTTTAATCCAAATGTACCAGCCATTCCGGAACATCCTTTGTCGATCCGTTGAATACTGAGGCCGGGAATGAGGCGTAATAAATGCTCTCCCGGAGTGAATTCCTGTAAGGCTCGCAAGTGGCAGGGGAGGTGGTAGCCTACTTGATAGTTGACAGGTTGAAGATCGAGTTCCAGTTTTCCAGATTCGTGCAGTCCCCACAGATAGTGGCAGGCATCCTGTGTGTTTTCCGCGACGAGCCGGGATTCATCATCTCCGAGCAGATTCGGGTATTCCTGTGTCAGGCACATCGCGGCTGTAGGCTCAGTGGTAACGATCGTATAGCCCTGGCGGACAGCGTCGGAAAGGAGAGAAACGTTACGTTGCGCAAGCTCTCTGGCGTATTCGAGGTCTCCTTCTGCAATGGCTGAGCTGGTAGACCAGTGCTGTTCGGTAGGGACATAGACGCTAACGCCATGGTGTTTAAGGACAGAGACCAGACAGCGTGCGAGATCCGGGTCGAACCAGTTTGCGAATATGTCGACAAAATAAAGGACTTTCCCGCCAGGTTCGCGGCTTGGTTTGGTGAGTCGGTTTTTCGCCGCCCACTTCAGGAAACTAGTACCGGCGACTTGCGGGAGTTTACGCCCTTGAGCCAGTCCGGTGATCTTCTCAATCACCCAACGCATTTGGCGATTACGCAGGCTCCAGTTATAAAGCCAGTGAAAACGACTCGCCCACTTGGCTGTTCGGTCGAGTTTTGTAAAAAGCGTCTCGGTAAGTTTAAGTCCGTTGGAGCGGACGTACTGTGCTTTGGTTTCCTGCACGATCTTTGGAATGTCCACGCTAGCCGGGCACTCCACTCGACATTGATGGCAATTCACACATAAATCAGCCACTGCTTTGACATCATCTTCGCCTAACGTGGCGACTGGTAAGCGGCCTGTGATGACTCCGCGAAGCAGGTTGGCTTTGGCTCGAGGGCTGGCTTCCTCAGACGGTGCAAACTGAAATACCGGGCACATGCGGGTGGTTGGAGATTCATCGCGACAGCGTCCACAACCATTACACGCGCGAGAGGTGTAAGCTAGTTCCTCTGCGGACCAGGCGAGTTGTAACTCGATTGGACTGCGTTGTTCTTCTTCGTCATTAGTAACGTCCGCCATGAACCGTCGGGGCGTACTCAGGTTGACGCTAACTGGCCGCAGGTTGTTATGGATGGGCTGTGGCATCTCGGAAACGACTTTGCCGGGATTGAGAATGTGCCGAGGGTCAAAGACGCGTTTGACTTCAGCGAATACATCGTAGAGCGGGCCGAATTGTTTGCGCATAAACCATGTGCGACTTAAGCCGGCGCCGTGCTCACCACTTATCGTTCCGCCGGCGGCAATGACTGGTTCGTATATGTCATTAGCCAATGCGTGAAGTTTTCTGACATCGCTTTTGTCATCCACATTGAGCAAGGGGCGGAAGTGAATAACGCCGTGTCCGAGGTGGCCGAATAAAGATGCCGTTGTTTCATGCTTCTGAAGAGTGGCATGGATTTGAGGTAAGACAGTGGGGAGTTGAGCAGGAGGTACGGCAATATCTTCGATGAAGGGGATAGCTCGAGTGGAGCCTTCCAAGCGGTACAGTGTTGGAATCACATTGCGAGTAATGGACCATGCCTGCTCGATCTCTGCCTGTTCCAACGCCATTCGACTGGCAAACGCTAAGTGATGGGCTTGTTGAATGGACTCGCTGATTTGTGCCAGGTGCTGTCGGATGGAGTTGCGACTCTCTCCTTCGACTTCGACCAGTAGCATTGCCTCTGCATCATCAGGGATGGAACGAACGAAACGAGGGTCGGTTTCTCTGGCTAAAACCAGCAAGCGTCGATCCATAAGGTCGCAGGCAGCAATGTCCATGTTGACCAGAAGTTGAGACGCCTGAGTTGCTTTGTCGATGCGGTCGAAAAACAGCAGTAAGACGCCCGTGTGCTCAGGGATCGGCGAAGTCCTGACCGTTGCCTCGGTGATGAGTCCAAGTGTTCCTTCCGAGCCGACCAACAGTTTTGTGAGATCTAGATGGTCTCCCTCGAGGAGATCGCTGAGGTGGTAACCGCAACGATGAGCAGGCGAAAGCGGGGTTTGTTCGCGAATAGTTTGTTCGTGAGTACTGAGAATGTTTCGGACTCGATTTTGGATTTCATCGAGTCGGGAAACCGTGGGGGCAGCAACAGGATCGGATAATGCGCGTTTAATGGGAACGGCACAAAGGGTTTCTATATTCTGCTTGTGTCCTAATCGTAGGACAGATCCATCGGCTAGCACCACTTCCAGTTCTTCGATGTGGAATCGTGGGCTGCGATACTTGAGCCAATGACTGCCGCTGTTATCCAAAGCGAGCACACTTCCCATGGTCGTGATTTCACTATTACTGGGATCAGGGCCAAACATGCGGTTGTGCTTGGCTAGGTATTTGTTGAGCCTGGCAAGTACGACTCCAGGTTGGATGCGAACCGAGGTACCATCGAAATCCAGGATTCGCCTCATGGAATGCGCAAAATCGATGATGATTCCGGGGCCTAGTGATTCGCCTGCCAATCCACTGCCAGCGCCACGGGCATGGACAGAAATATGATGCTCATTGGCGTATTGGATACAGGCAACGACATCCTGAGTGTGTAGAGGGCGAACGACGGCTAGCGGCTGGATCTGATAGATACTGGCATCGCTGGAATACAGTTGCAGCAGCAGGTCGTCGCAACGCACTTCTCCTTCAATGACGCCTCGCAGGTCTTCCTGAATGCGAGCTCGTTCCTGATCCATTGCATACCTGTATTACGAATCGGCTTCGTCGGAGTCACTGGGATTCTGACGAGCAGCCTGTTGTTCCAGCCATGCTTGTTCTTTCTGGGCTCGTTCGAGCCTGACTCGCTGCTGGTGGTATTTTTCGTGAACCTCGAGATTGAATGGTTGGTATTCCGGTGAGTCCTCGAATCCACGAAATTCACTATTACACTTGTAACATTGTAATAGATTTCTCATGAAGATATAAAACAGCAAATCAACGCCGGCGAAGACAAATAAGATCAAAAATGTCCAGAACAGGTTGTGGTAGTAGTAGGCAATCGTGCTCAGTGTTGAGCCGAGAGCAATAATCGCGAGTCCCAGTCGTTGATTAAATTGCTTGCGATAGTATAGTTCCGGGCTACCGCAGATTGTACAGCGTTCGAGTACGGTATTGCCTTCCGAGTCTTCATCGAGGAAGGTTTTCGGGAATTCCTGTTCTGCGGCACAGCGAGTGCAGTGGACTGCCGTTGCTTGCTCCGTAAACGGAACTCGTGTTACCTGATCGCAGGTTTTGCAGAAGTAAGTTACGTTCATGGCGTCCGAAGTGGTTGAGGATGTGTCCGAGAGTGTTTTATTTTATCGTCAGATCAGAGTGGGTACAGGACGTTCTCGGCCAAAACGCGAGCGGTGAGTTCTCCGATAAACACGACGATGGTCGCGGCATAGAGGATTCCAGTGGCACTTTGCGTATTCGGAACGCGTAAAGTCAGGAAAGTCATGTAGATTAATCCAAGACTTCCGAAAATACCTGAAATCCACCGCAGCGAAACAAAGATCCACCATGTATTAGTTACGTCCGTGTTGCTCAGCGTCAACGCCGTGCCTGTGCCGGAGACGCAGGTGCGAAGCAACAGTGCAATGACGCAAAGCCAGAGCAACTTGCGTAGAGGGATCAGGTTCATGGTGGGCGTATTTAAATACCAATGTCCCAATAGCATTGCTGTTATCACACTACCGACGACCAATCCGGAAGACACTATGTCTAGTAACAGACTCAGATGATGTGCTGATTGGTTTTCCTCGGGGAGCACGCTACTTTGATACGCGGTCGCTAGCGTAAGTAAGGTAAGCAATGTCAGAATGATTTGGCCCGGCCCTGATTTCTCGTATAGCCAACATACCGCACCGAGGTAGCTGAGGACGGATGTTGCCAAAACCAATCCCAGTAGTGTGGATTGGCTGGCAATGCGTATGGTTTCCGTGGGAAGGTGTTCGTCCGAGACGGTCCAGACGACCAACGCACCAAAGACGTTGAGCCCCATAACCACCCACAAATGGACTTTGAAAAATCCACTGGTTACATGCTTGGGGCTGGTGATCGCCATGGCCAGGGAAATCCCAAAGCCAAGCCGCAAAACAAATTGCAGGATTTCCCAGAGCAGTGCCACGCCATTGGTCCTAGTGATGTTTGCCGTAAATCAACTGCATGATTTCTGATCGGCTGGATAGATTCGAGCGGAAGATTCCTCGCATCGCGGAGGTGATTGTCAAACTACCTGGCTTACGGACGCCCCGAATTGTCATGCAGCTATGATCCGCTTCGATAATGACGGCAACCCCTTTGGCTCCCAATTCCTCTACGAGAAGGTCTGCAACCGTTTCGGTGAGCCGTTCTTGAACCTGAGGCCGGCGAGCAACCACTTCGACAACGCGTGCCAGCTTACTCAGCCCAATGACCTTGCCACTGGGCATATAGCCAATATGGGCCTTGCCGACAAATGGCAGAAGGTGGTGTTCACACATGCTGCAAAAACTAATGTCACGGACAAGAACGACCTCGTCGTACTTTTCCTCAAAGAACTTCTTGGTGTGCTCGCGAGGATCGATTCGGAGGCCGCTAAACATCTCGGCATACATGCGAGCTACCCTGGCAGGCGTTTCCAAAAGTCCGTCACGGTCCGGATCTTCACCAACGGCTGCGAGGATTTCTCGGACTGCTTTCTCAATCCGAGGGAGATCGACATCGTCAGTGACCGGTGTAGCGTGAACTTGAATTTCGTCAGACATGCGTTTTCAGTTAGTCAGTGGGGTTATGGGAGTTTGGAGGAGCCAAGGCTATTCGCCATGGTACGGCTCCAGAGTTTTTATACTAAATGGCAAAGGCGGATACGTAAATATACCCAGCCAATTGCTCTCGCTTAAGAGGCTGTTTAGCCATCAAAATTAACTAGGTGAATCTCGGGGATTAAATCGGGAATAATATCGATTTTTGGATATTCCTCAGTGCTATCTAGTATTTCCTGACAGCAGGCGGTGAGTTCTTTAATAAGTTGCTCGATGTTACAACCGAGGTGCATGGGGCCAAATGGCTCGAGATACGCTGTACTGGAGATAAACAGCTTTTTGGCACCACGGATATTCCCGTTTCCAAAGTGATGTAGGCAGACGGCAACCTGGATGAGCCCTTGGAAAAATTTGCGATCGTCACCATGGTACTCCTGCCATAGCTCTTCCCATGCATCATGGGCCTCAAAGAATTCGACGTCATTGAATAACGCGATCCCTTCATGGTACTTGGCCACATCGAAAGGGTATTCACTCACGGGGCTTTGCTCCTGACATCCTATTGGTACGGAAAGACTAAAGGGTGGGATCGGAAGTGGCTGAGGCCAACAGCGATCAATAAGTTTCAGTGCCCCGTTATACTCGTAAGCTGGTCATTACGTATGGGGTATGTATTGATGTATATTAGCATGGAACGGGGTTGCCGCCTGCACCCGCCCTGGGGGCGATTGGTCTAGGTGCCAGTATAACGTGACTCTAAAGTACCTAAAATATTCAAAACTTGTCCGTCTGTGATCGAATTACCTCATGGCCGCATCACGCGAAGAAAAAAATCATGCTCGGCGAGTCGTACGCCATCTTGCTAAACACTATGCAGATGCAGAATGCGCGTTGAATTATGACTCGCCCTTTCAGTTGTTGATCGCCACGATCCTCTCGGCACAGTGTACAGATGAACGAGTGAATATCGTGACGGCAGATCTGTTCGCGCAATATCCGACGGCGCATGATTTGGCCCAAGCCACTCAAAAGCAAGTTGAAAAGATAGTCAAGAGCGCGGGCTTTTATCGAGCGAAGGCAAAGAATATTAGGAATTGTGCGAAACAGCTCGTGGAAAAATATGACGGTGAAATTCCGTTGGAATTAGAGGCTTTGACAGCTTTACCAGGTGTCGGCAGGAAAACTGGTAACGTCCTGTTGGGAACAGCCTTTGGAATTCCGTCCGGAGTCGTTGTGGATACTCATGTGGGACGCATTAGCCGCAGGCTGGGCATTGCGTTTGAGAAGGACCCGGTCAAGGTGGAACGGGAACTGATGGCAGTTCTCCCAAAAAAGGAATGGATCTATTACTCTCATCGTATGATTCACCATGGCCGCGCCATCTGTGACGCACGAAAACCGCTCTGCGAGGACTGTAGTATGAAGAGATTTTGTCCACGGATTGGCGTAAAATAGCAGACGTGAATTTGCGAAAAAGTCGTTTACATGCGATATTCACTGTGTGCTTTTGCCACGAACTTTTCTTCCAATCTCATTGCTCCTTACTCCGGACCGACAACTAGATGATCCTATCAGGGCAGGAAATTAAGAAACGTCTTGGTGATACCATCGATATCACCCCCTTTAATGAAGACAATCTTAATCCGAATAGTTACAACCTGACCTTGCACGACGAGGTGATGGTGTATGAAGAAGTCGTACTTGATATGCGACAGGTCAATCGTGTACGGCGGCTGAAGATACCTGAATCCGGATTGGTGCTGAACCCGAATCAGCTTTATCTGGCGCGAACAGTTGAACGGACTGAAACGCATAATTTGGTGCCAATGATCGAAGGCCGGAGCTCCATAGGCCGACTCGGTTTGTTCGTCCATGTGACGGCAGGGTTTGGAGATGTTGGATTTAAAGGATTCTGGACTTTGGAGATGTTTGCTGTCCAGCCGGTGAAGATTTACCCCGGAGTGCAGATTTGTCAGATCTTTTACCACGAGATTGCCGGGGATATCACCGAGTATCAAAGCTCGAAGTATCAAAATAATCGTGATATTCAGCCGAGCTTGCTATACCGAGAATTGAATCCAGAGGCGGAGTCGGAATCGCCGCAAATGACACTGGACTTCAAAAAACGGTCAAACGGTAACGATTCTTAGGCTCGTCAGTGCCGCGGACTACTGTTGACCAAGGTTTCCTTGCGATAAAATGAATGCTTGTCGCTGCGCGTGCCATACTGGTATAGCTGCAGTGGTTTTGCCGTATTATTACTTTGTTTATAGAAGAGATGGTTGATTCAATGAGTGATGCAACTTCGTTTGATCCATTTAATGCTCGGGATACATTCGATAGTGGAAGTGGAGAAGTCGGTATTTACCGGTTATCCCGCCTGCAAGAACAAGGTATCGGAGAGATTGATAAGCTTCCTTACTCCATTCGCGTTTTGCTTGAATCCGTTCTGCGGAACTGTGACGGCTACGTCGTGGAAGAAGAAGATGTAAGAAACCTGGCCAACTGGAACGCTGCAGACCCAGGCACTAAAGAAATTCCATTTAAGCCTGCCCGAGTGGTATTGCAGGACTTTACGGGAGTACCCGCCGTAGTCGACTTGGCAGCCATGCGTTCGGCGATGGAACGCTTGGGAGGCGATCCTAAGAAGATCAACCCGCTGATCCCAGTGGACCTCGTCATTGACCATTCGGTTCAAGTAGACCGATTCGGTAGTGAAGACGCTTTGGTTGATAACGTTGAATTGGAATTCAAACGTAATAACGAACGCTACGAATTTCTGCGTTGGGGACAAAAGGCATTTGATAATTTCCGAGTGGTTCCCCCGAATGTCGGAATTGTGCATCAGGTGAACCTGGAATTTCTGGCCGGTGGCGTCTTCAAGCGAGACGATCAACAAGGTGCCGTGGCCATTCCGGACACACTGGTTGGAACCGATAGCCATACGACAATGATCAACGGCCTGGGAGTCGTTGGCTGGGGTGTCGGAGGTATCGAGGCTGAGGGCGTCATGCTCGGACAACCGATTTACATGCTGATGCCGGAAGTGGTTGGCTTTGAGCTGACCGGAGAACTTCCAGCAGGTGCGACGGCCACAGACCTCGTACTGATGGTGGTTGAAATCCTCCGACAGGAAGGTGTGGTTGGTAAATTCGTTGAATTCTATGGAAGTGGCGTGGCCAATATGTCATTGGCAGACCGAGCAACGATTGCCAATATGGCTCCCGAATATGGTGCCACAATGGGCTTCTTCCCAGTCGATGGCGAAACGCTGAATTACCTGAGGAAAACAGGACGAAGCGACGAGGAAGTTACTCTGGTTGAAAATTACACCAAGGAACAAGGGCTGTTCTTGACGGCAGATGCTCCTACGCCGACCTATTCCAGTTATGTCAGTTTGGATTTGTCGACGGTTGTTCCATCATTGGCCGGACCTAAACGTCCTCAGGACCGAGTCTCTCTGGTTGATATGAAACCGGCATTTGAAACGACGCTACGTGGAGCTGTGAGCGAACGGGGATTTGCATTAGAAGGAGAAGCTCTTGATGCGAAGGCTACCGCTCACCTCGACTCCGGTGATATTGATATTACTCACGGTTCGGTTGTAATCGCTGCGATCACCTCGTGTACCAATACAAGTAACCCGTCGGTTATGCTGGCGGCTGGGCTGTTAGCGCAGAAAGCCGCTGCGAAGGGGCTTAGTGTTAAGCCTTATGTGAAAACGAGTCTGGCGCCGGGTTCCCGAGTGGTTAGCGATTATCTGGATAAGGCAGGGCTAACTGAGTCATTGAAGCAGCTTGGATTCCATGTCGTTGGCTATGGATGTACGACTTGTATTGGAAACAGTGGCCCGCTACCGCCACCGGTATCTGCTGCAATCCATGAAGCCGATCTTGTTGCCTGTTCCGTGCTTTCAGGCAATCGAAACTTTGAAGGTCGGGTGAGTCAGGACGTCAAAGCAAACTATCTTGCTAGTCCGCCGTTGGTCGTTGCCTATGCATTGGCAGGAACGACTTTGATTGATTTTGAAACACAGGCTTTGGGACAGGATGGCGATGGTAACGACGTGTACCTGAAGGACATTTGGCCTTCTCGGGACGAAGTTGCAGAAGTTCTGAATAGTGCGATCGATAGTGAAATGTTCACTGAACGCTATGGGAACGCATTCGATTCCAATCAAAAGTGGAATGAGATTGCCGTCGATTCAGGGGATATTTACTCCTGGAATGACGCATCGACTTATATTCAGGAACCTCCGTTCATGGTCGACCTGCCTGTGGAAGTGCCACCAGTACAGCCTTTAACAGGAGCCAAAGCATTGGCCATGCTGGGTGACAGTACCACAACAGATCATATCTCTCCTGCCGGCGCTATAGCCAAAGACAGTCCAGCCGGATTGTTCCTGCAAGACAAAGGCGTCCAGCCGATCGACTTTAATAGCTATGGCTCACGACGTGGTAATGACCGAGTTATGTTGCGTGGTACGTTTGCCAATATTCGCATTCGGAATCAACTTGCACCAGGTACTGAAGGGGGCGTGACACGCTACCTACCAACTGGTGAAGTGATGTCGATTTACGATGCGGCCATGAAGTACAAGCAAGATGGGACTCCCTTGGTGATTCTGGCCGGAGCGGAATACGGTACCGGAAGTAGTCGTGACTGGGCAGCCAAAGGTACCCAGTTGATGGGTGTGCGAGCGGTAATCGCTGCCAGCTATGAACGAATTCATCGAAGTAATCTTGTGATGATGGGCGTCCTGCCATTGGAATTAGCAGATGGCCAAACCGTTGCGTCACTTGGATTAAACGGAGAAGAGTCGTTTGATGTACTTGGGCTGGATGATTCGCTAGAGCCACTTTCTACACTGACGGTTAAGGCGACCGCAGCAGATGGTTCGGTCATCGAGTTCGAAGCGAAGGTGAGAATCGATACGCCGGTTGAAATGGACTACTACCGTAACGGTGGCATCCTGCAAACCGTATTGCGAAAATTGCTCTAATTCAATTCGAGTAGAGAATATAAAAAACTCTGTGGCATCGATTGAGGCCACAGAGTTTTTTTCGTCTTAGAAACCTGTTTGATCTGATCCGGTCTCGATTTGTCGCTTACCGATGCGCCTAGCTTGTCCCAGAACCGAGCGGTCCTATGAATCCGGCTAGGACAGGGTGAGCAAACAATCGCCGACCGTCCAGTCTCTTTTACCCTGACGGTAGCGGTTAGGCTGCTGCCAAGGCGAGTCCTGATTCGACTCGTACCTCGTCCAGGAATTCCTCAATGATTCGGAAGTCCATGGCGGTGGCAGACGGAGCTTCTGGGTGGAATTGTGTGCCCATCGCGACCCAACCGTCTTCGTTGTACTCAATGGCTTCTATGACTCCATCGGGACAGCGAGCTGTGACGATGAAACCAGGAGCTGGCTCGTCAATTGCCATATGGTGATTGGAGTTAACGCGGATTTCACCGTCTCCATAAATACGTTCCAGGATGGAACCTTCGGTGATTTCGAGTCCATGTCGATGGGATGGATCCTGAGGATCACGGTGAGGCACTGCATTCGGAAGTGCTTCTGGGATATGGAGGTGTAGGTTGCCGCCGGCGGTGATATTTAAGAGCTGCATGCCGACTCCGATACCAAAGACAGGGAGCTTGCGTTGGAAAATCAAGCGAGCCAATTGGCGGTCAAAGATTTCGCGGCGTGAGCTCATTAGGCGACACGAAGTGTGGCGCATAAAACCATCTCGGTGAGGGTCAAGGTCCAGACCGCCTACCAGAATAAATCCATCCAGTGTGTCCAGCACGGCTTCAATGTCATCCTCTTCGTCCATGATCGGAACCATGACGGGAATCCCGCCAGCTCGCAATACACAATCGGAATAGCCGGCAGCTAGATAAAAATAGGCTGCTGTATCCTTCGTTTCACTCTTGTAATCAATGTTAATACCAATCAGTGGTTTCTTCTGCATCTGTAATCCCTTTCAGATACTCAGAGTGCCTCTATTAAAAGCGCTCTAAAACTAAGACGAAAAGAACCCAGAACGGCTCCCGGACTGATAAAGAGTCATGCAAGATCGAATAGGTAGTCGGTGACTACAAGTATTCAGAAACTGAAAGAATACCGAAAGAGTATGCTAACGTAATCAATTCCTTTTGAATGATTAGCAACCGATTCAGATTGTGCTCAGAACAAAATTCACTGCGACCGTTGTGTGAGCCGACGTGACTTGATAGAACGCTCCAGTTTCGCCCCCCTTGCAATAAAGTCTGTATTCAGACCCGGGAAGTGAAATCCATAGATGGATACCGTTCTGTGTTCTCCTTAAACAGGTGCAAAATCTGAGTGAATCTTGTGGGAAGCAAGAAGTCAAGATTGTTACAGCTTGACCGAGTTTTTTCAAACGCCTCCGGCCATTTTGTTGTAAAAAAAACGGCGACCACAATATGTAGTGCTAGCTGCTGTCTTATTGCACAATATGTCGAAAAGTTTTTTTGGAGATCGGCGGTGTAAAACTAACAAATTGAGGCGTTGAAAAGGGATTTGTAACCAATCAGGTCGTCACACGTTCTTCTAGGGCATGTCTTTAGAGAGAAGAGTTAGGCATCAGTACATCACAGGAAACGGTGGTTATCAGTCCGAGAGCCATGAGATAGAATCGGAGCATGCGTTATCAACATGTTGCTATAGAATCACTCGGCTATACGCTTCCTTCCGAAGTTGTTACCACTGCTCAATTGGAACAGCTACTGGAACCGGCTTATCAGAGGATGAGGTTGCCAGAAGGGCGTTTGGAGCTGATGACGGGAATCCGGCAGAGGAGATTTTGGGATCCGGGAACTCTTCCGGGAGATAAATCTATTGAATCCGGTGAACAAGCCATTCAGGTGGCTGATATTGATCGGCAGAAAATAGGCATGCTGATCCATGGATCGGTTTGCCGCGATCACCTGGAGCCTGCGACGGCCTGTCGAGTACACCATGCATTGGGACTTCGTCGAGATTGCATGATCTACGACTTGTCCAATGCCTGTCTGGGACAACTCAATGGAATTGCGTTGGCGGCCAATGCGATTGAGTTGGGGCAGATAGAAGCGGCGTTGGTGGTCGGTACCGAAGACAGCCGGCACCTAGTAGAAAATACGGTTCGTTCACTTAATGAAGATACATCCTGGACTCGTAAAACCGTCAAAATGGCTGTCGCCTCATTAACCATCGGTTCGGCCAGTTCGGCGATCTTGCTGACTCACCGCTCTCTGAGCCAAACCGGGAATGCTTTGCACGCAGTTACCGCGCATGCCAATACTAAGTTCCACGAACTCTGCCATAGCGGCAAAGATGAAGCGGTTGCTGATGACATGCGTCCTTTGATGCACACGGATTCTGAGCGATTAATGGCCGAGGGGATTGCGACGGGTGTTGCCACGTTTGAGCAGTTTCTAGAGGACACTCAATGGCAACGATCGGATGTCCATCGTTCATTTTGTCATCAGGTTGGTGCAGCTCACCGGAAACTTATGCTTGAGTCGCTCGGTCTCCCTGAATCTAACGATTTCACGACTTTTGAATGGCTAGGTAATACAGGTTCCGCGGCGCTACCTGTGACATTGGCAGTCGGATTGGAACAAGGACAGGTTTCAAAGGGCGAAAACATAGGGTTACTTGGCATTGGCTCAGGTATCAACTGTTTAATGGTCGGTGCCACTTGGAATGAAAGCCGAGTAGGAACGCAGACTCCTAGCTAACGCGCGGGTCGCCGCAGTGGTTATTTGCTACAATGGCATTTTTGTCTCAATCCTGTGATTGGAGGAGTGCCCGACGGTGGAGCCTCAATACTCATTGAA
>CALKCC010000084.1 GCA_938082855.1 uncultured Pirellulaceae bacterium
AGTCCACACCACACCCTCGCTAATAAAAGAAGCCCCGTCCTGACAGCCAGGACGGGGCTTCTTTATGAATTTGTCGATTGGATACAACGCCTAGATAAACTTGGTCTTACCTGGAATTGCAACCTTTGGAATTTCCACATCCCCCCACTGATAAACATCTGGGGACAGGTTATTTTCCGAATTCAACATCTGATCCCAAGTGATCGTCTGACCGGTATAACAAACTTCTCTTCCGAGGATTGCCATGAGTGTGCTTTTGCACATGTAGTCACCGTTATTAATAGTTTCACCGCTTCGAATCGCAGCAAACAACTCTTTGTGCTCTACATCGTACATACTTGGCTTGGGCCCACGGTAGCGGAAGACTTCCTCACCACCGACTTCCACGGAATGGCGAAGGATTTTCGCCGACCCCTTGGTGCCCATCACGTAATCTTCCACGTTATTGGAGCAGCCTGCTTGCTGACGGGTATAGGCATAAGTTTTCACGCCATTTTCCCATTCGTAGCATACGGCGAAGTGGTCGTAACCATGTCCCCATTGCTCATCGACTCGCTGCTGACGTCCGCCTAATCCGGTTGCCTTTATAGGAGGAACATCATCCATCAGCCACATGGCTTTATCGAGACTATGAATGTGCTGTTCGACAATATGATCACCAGACAACCAAGTGAAGTAGAGCCAGTTTCTGACCTGATACTCCATTTCGCTCCAGTCTTCTTTGCGTCCACGATGCCAAAGCGTCCCCGTGAGATAATTTTCTTGAACCGAGCGAATATCGCCAATCACTCCGCTCTTGATCTGTTCCATCACCGCACGAACGCCATAATCATAACGCCAGCATAGCCCCGACACGACATTCAGATCTTTCTCTTTAGCAACCCGAACCGCATCCATTACCTGTCGCACACCAACAGCATCTGTCGCCACTGGCTTTTCGCAAAAGACATGCTTATTTTGCTTCACCGCTTCTTCAATATGAGCCGGACGGAAGTGAGGAGGAGTACACAACAACACGACATCGACGTCGCCAGCCATGAGTTCCTTGTAGCCATCAAAGCCCGTGTAACTAGTCTCTTCGGTGACTGCGAATTTGTCGCCAATCTGACGTTCCAGGATGTTTCTGGAGTGTTCCAAACGATCACCAAAGACATCCGCCATGGCCGTTAATCGCAGGTTATCTTCAGCTCGCATCGCATTCACTGCAGCACCGGTTCCGCGTCCGCCACAACCGATTAATCCCACTTTGAGGATATCTGAACCTTGTGCATGAACAGCGTTAGCAGCCGTGAAGGATGCAGCAGCCGCTCCACCAAGAGCTGCGGAGGATTGGAGAAATGTTCGGCGTGTTTGATTCGCCTTAGAAGTAGTTTCTTTTTCCGACATCGAACTTTCCTTATGAAGTCACCAGCGACTAAACGTGCTGTAATTCTTTCCTAATGCTTTATCTTACGTATCCATGGTTGCAGATACAAGCTTTCTCGAGCTACCTAACTCCCCACCACAGCGTTTCTCTCAAAGACGCCTTAAGTACTGCCTCATCGCTTGCTCCAGACCTGCTAGATTGCCCCCAAAAGCCTCGACAAACATCGATTTTCTCTGCTGATGCGTCTGTTCCTTCAATGGCAAATGGAGACGCTGCATCTTTACAAACTCTCGGTACTGTTGTGGTTGTGTTCGCTCCAGGTAGAAATTTAGTGCCCAGGCATAAGCATAGGCTGCACGAACAGTCTGGCCAGTACGAAACAAGTCATCGGAACAAATCAACTCTTCCAAGTCAGGAAGCTCATTTTGCTGTTCTAACCTCCGGAAATAACTGAGGTTGTAGCGATTGACGCCGCCTATCGCAGACCAGCCTTTGGGGTTATTCAAATCCGGTGTTTCAAAATAAATGGCCATTCCTTCACTTAACCATAGAGGCGTGTATGAGAGCCGTCTCATCATCCCACAGTTGAAACATAATTGATGAGTTCCCTCATGAATCACGGTAGCCACATTGCGTTCGGCAGTGGGATGATCCAAGACTCGTCGAATCTGCAGCGTGGCATTGCCCGGACGACTTCCTTGCCGAATAAGCTTGGCCTGACGTTCAGTTAACATGGACAGATCGTAGAGATTAACGCGATTGGATTCCTGATTGTAATATCCGGGAATGAACTCAGCCGCCTCCCCCAAGTCTCCATCCACATGTTCCAGAAATGACTTCTGATCTTTGTGGATCACCACAACCAATGGATGAGTAGGAACGTCGATGTCCGCACGCCGTTTATCCCAATAGGCAAAAAAACCTCGATGCAATCGTTCCATCAGAGTGGCCACCCAGCGAGCATACTCCTGAGTGGTGTTAAAACAAACCAAATAGTGGGAAGTCTGGTGTATTCTGAATTCTTCGCCGAATTCCTCTCGTAGCGAGGAAATCATCTGGTCTCTGGAAACCAATCGAAACGATGTGGCATCTTTAGTACGAGTTAGGACATCCTCGACCGGCAGCTTCTGAATTTGATTATTGCGATGCAGCAACAATAAATTGGCGGGGTC
Organism: uncultured Pirellulaceae bacterium; assembly: GCA_938082855.1. GTDB lineage: Bacteria > Planctomycetota > Planctomycetia > Pirellulales > Pirellulaceae > UBA721. The sequence goes on from CALKCC010000084.1 coordinate 2,539, forward strand.
ACCGGACTCGAGCAACCGGCCCTGCAATCTTACAGTTTCACCCTGTAGAATGTATTCGAGTTTATCGACGGCCTGAGTCAGCGTGGTACTGAGTAAACATCCACTGAAAGCAAACGTGACCAGGAGCCGCGTCACCTCGGACCGCAAATTACTTCCCCGCATATCGTTAGCGTACTGACACGTCTTTGGTGGAGGGAACGGGTTTCACTAACTGTTCAGTCATACGTGATAGATAGTGAATCATGCTGGCTGCACCATTAAACCCGACAACACGCTCATCCAACTGCATTCGAGATGAATAAATCCGTCCTGCTGCCAGATCAAATTGGAATTCACCATGCTGCATCCGCTGCATCAACTGACTCTTAATCTTCACGTCCTGAACTGGTGTGAGTACTTGAGTTTTTACCGTGATCGTCGCCAGATCATTGGAAACTTTTGTCAGTGTGAAGAGCTTTCGTAGCTTGATCGTCTTTACACGTCCTTCGTTAGTGCGAATTCGCACTTGTTCAGGTGTGTACCACTTTTGTCCGATAGCAATCGGATAATCGGGCAGGCGAGGTAGCAATACGCCAATACCAGGATTGAATTGCGTTACCGAATCTTCTCGTGTAATGATCTTGCCTTCGGGACTGACTGTGATCACCGCAAGAGGCTTACCAATCGACGCGGCGATTTGAGTGTAACTGGCCGGGACCACTTCGTCCGTGCGACTGTTATAACGCACTTCATCCTTACCCGTGACCTTTTGCCAAAGCTCCGCATCTTCCACAAGATGGGTCAAAGTGATATTCCCTTCGGCATCCACATCCTTTACGTGAAAGACTCTGGTCGACACACTACGAGATTTGAGATTTTCAAATTCGCCATCAATCTTGGTGTCCATCGAGACGAGATGAACCACACGAGAACGAACCGACTCTCCCTGCTTTAGTTTGTATTGCAGTTGGTATTTCTTTACCGGTCGAGCATCCTGCGCCGCTTCTTTTGCTGCCTGCTGTAACTGAGACTCCAGAGATTGCTGCTGAGCATTCGCAGCCGTGGATATCCCGAATAGAGCGGTTAAGGAGAAAACAAACACCATCACGCTGGTTTTCACCGTATTCATCGCATGCCTCCCTGCATACCAATTAAAGTACTTCGTTAATCCCGAATCCATTCGAGAGGCTCTATTGTTATTTTTTATGCCGAATACGGCCACCCCAATCTAGCTTCTCACGCAAACTTCGATAGTCATTTTGACCATCGACTTCGATCATTAAAAACGGGCGTGGAGCCTTTTGAACTCGAATGACATCCTGTTCCGTCACACTGGCAATGACCTTACCATCAACGGCCACGGCCGTTTCAGCCACCGTTTCACGTAACGTCATCTCATAGATTCGATTGGATGAATCCACCACCGGTCTAACCGTTAGAGTGTGAGGACTAATGGCTGAAATCACAAATGCATCCAAAGTCTTTCGCAGAATAGGCCCACCCGCAGACAAGCTGTGTGCGGTTGACCCCACAGGCGTCGAGATAATCAAGCCATCACAACTAAATGTCGTGGCCAATTCACCATCCACCTGCAAATCAATATCGAGGATGGAAAACGGAGCTCCGCGGAGCAGGGCGGCTTCATTAAGTCCGATAGCCGAGGCTACCGGCTCCCCATCTCGTAATACCGTGCACTCCAGCATCAAATGCTCAACGATCCGACAATTACCGGCGACGACATCCCCAAAAGCCTGCTCCAACTCATTTGGAGAAACCGAGGCCAGGAAACCCAATCGACCAAGGTTGACGCCAACAGCCGGAATCGCGAGTGAACTTAGTTCGCGTGAAGCTCGCAGAATTGAACCATCGCCACCAAGCACAATGGCAAGTTCCGCTTCGGCCGTTTCAGCAACCACCTCAAAAGATTCTGAGATTCGCTGGCGGACCAAAGTCTCAGCTTCCTGGCTGGCTGGATTGGAAGCACCGCCGTGCACTAACACCCGTGGTTTTCTTCCAGCATCAACCCAAGTTACTGAATGTGGATGAGACATTTATTTGGTCTGTGTTTTACGCTAAACGAAAGGCCGCGTTACACAGTCTCCATACTTGCAGTGTCCTGGGCCATATCCTTGCACGCTCTGTAAATACCTTCAGCATCCAAACCAAGGTCATGTAATAGCTCATTGCGTTCGCCATGTTCCACAAATATATCTGGAATCCCCAATCGGCAAACATGAGCGGTATTCAATCGTCGCTCAGCGGCGAACTCCAAAACGGCCGAGCCAAACCCGCCAATCAGAGCGGCTTCCTCAACGGTTACGACAAACGGACTGTTTCTCAGCAGATCCGTCAAAACATGCTCGTCGAGTGGCTTGACGAATCGAGCATTAATAACGCCCACATCCAAGCCATCTTCTTTTAATCTGGCCGCCGCCTCAAGACTTGGTTCCACCATGGCCCCCAGTGCAAAGATGGCTCCATCCTTGCCCGTTGACAACACTTCAGATTTACCAAATTCCACCGGGGCGGGATCGCGTTGTAAATCAGGAGAAACTCCCTTCGGATACCGGATCGCTGTCGCGGAATCATGTTGCAGCGAGAATTCAAGCATTCGCTTCATGTCATGCTCATCGGCCGGAGCCATGATCGAAATATTTGGAAAGACTCGGAGATAGCCCAAGTCGAACACTCCGTGATGCGTCGGACCATCTGGACCAGCCAATCCAGCTCGATCCAGCATGAATGTCACAGGCAGATCCTGTAAACAGACTTCCTGGAAGATATGGTCATAGCTACGTTGCAAAAACGTGCTGTAGATGGCAACAATTGGCCGCGCGCCAGCTTTGCATTGCCCTCCGGCAAAGGCAACTGCATGCCCTTCGCAAATCCCCACATCAAAAAAGCGTTCGGGGAAACTATCTCGTACAGGTTCCAGTTTATTGCCCTGGCACATGGCTGCTGTCATGCATGTAACATCGCTACGTTCGGCCATCTGAGCCTGAATAGCATCACGAGCATGATTGGTGTAATTGAGACGAGTCGGTGGACTGCTGCCTTTCTCCTGAAAGACTGCCTTTCCTTCGACTCGCTCGAAAACGGGTGGCGCATGAAAAGTACGAGGATCTTCCTCGGCAGGCTTGAAACCATGCCCTTTCTGGGTCACCACATGCAGGAGTACTGGTTCATGGATCTCTTTGACCATATTCAAGTACTTACGCATTAGGCCAATATCATGCCCGTCAATTGGGCCCAGGTATTGAAAACCCAGCTCTTCGAACAGCATTCCTCCGTGAAAGCCAGCTTTCACCGCTTCTTTCATCTGTGCCAAAAATCGTTCTGCCGGATCACCAATGAGCGGTACATGACCAAGGACTTTCTGCACGCCCGATTTGAGTGACGGGTAAATCGAATTGCGCAGTCGATCCAAATAAGAGGCGACTCCTCCGACACGAGGGCAAATCGACATTTCATTGTCGTTTAACACTACCAGGATATTGCCATCAGCATTATTCATGGCCTCGTAAACCACTCCGGACGGAAACGCCCCGTCACCGATCACTGCCACTGACTTGCGGTCCGCTCGTCCGGCCAACACGTCGCCACTATGAAGCCCTTGGGCTGTAGAGACACTAGCGCCAGCATGGCCTGTCATGAATAAGTCGTAGTCGCTTTCAGCCGGATTCGGATAGCCCATCAAGCCCAGCTTGGTGCGGATGGATTTGAACTGCTCATACCTTCCGGTAATAAGCTTATGAGGATAAATTTGATGCCCGGTATCCCAGATAATACGGTCCTGGCTGAAATCAAAAATACTATGCAAGGCCAAACACAATTCGACGACACCCAGATTGGATGCAAAATGAGCTGACCGTTCACTCAACAGTTCACACATGATATCGCAGATTTCAGCGGCCGTCTCATTGAGCTCAGCCACGGACATATCATGCAATTCCAGTGGTGATTGCAGATTAGATAGAATCGGATGTTCCATAAAAGGTTCTGTCAATTAAAGGTGGAGATGTATAGTCTCTTCTTTTAATTTAGTTATTCCGTTCTAAAACGAAATATGCCAACTGTCTTAAAGGTTCGGCAGATTCGCCGAATGGCTCCAGTTGTTCACAGGCCTGATTGATCAAACCTGCTGCCATTTCCTGACTTTCCGTCACGCCCATCAGGGCTGGATAGGTCAGTTTTCCATGTTCATCGTCTTTACCGGTTTGCTTCCCAAGCTGTGCGACATCGCCTTGCAGGTCGAGCAAGTCGTCCACAATCTGAAAAGCTAACCCTAAATGCTTTCCATACGTATCGAGTCGTTGAATTTGTTCTTCGTTAGCTCCTGCGGCGATCGCCCCTAATCGCAGCGATACCCTAAACATTGCTCCTGTCTTGCGTTCATGTATTGCTTGTAGCTGTTGCGCATCGCCCACGCTGTTTTCAGCTTGCAGGTCATCCACCTGGCCTCCCACCAATTGGCAAGGCCCGGCGGCTTCGGTTAATTCCTGCAAACATCGTACCACCTGCGGAGCAGGAGCCTGACTACGAGCAAGCACTTCGAAGGCCTGAGCAAGCAGTGCGTCTCCTGCCAAAATAGCATTTGCTTCTCCGTAAACGACATGAACCGTAGGCAGTCCTCTGCGTAATTCATCGTCATCCATCGCCGGTAAATCGTCATGAATCAAGGAATACGTATGAATCATCTCCACAGCACAAGCCGAGGCAATGGTTGCATTACTTCTATTCCCGCAAGCATCCGAAGCCATTAACACAAGCATCGGGCGCAAACGCTTACCAGGGGCGAGCAAAATATGGCGAATCGCATCCCCTAAGACAGCCGGACAACCTTTTTCATAGGTTGCCACCGAGGCCAGAGCCTGATCCACTTCCTGGCGCACCTGCGCCATATATTGTGACAGCAGAGCCTCTCCACTTGTTGACATAAGAAAACCGAATAATGTGTGTAAGCCGGAAACCATTGCAGGGACTGAAGTCCCTGATGCGATAGTCTTTACTTTAAAACAGGTCGCCGGACTCGTCTACATCCTCATCAGCCGACCTGCGAGTGGAACGAGTGGCCTGTTTCTCTTCCAGAGTGGTTTCTTCGTCTGCAAATGGTTCGGTCACAGCATTCCCGTCAGCATCCACACCTGTCAGTAATTCGATTTTTCGTTCGGCCGACTCTAGTGCTTCATGGCAATGCTTTAGCAAGCCAACGCCTTGTTGATAACATTCGAGCGACTCTGACAAACCAAGCTGCCCATCTTCCAATTGAGAAACGACTTGCTCCAATCCTTCCAGTGCCTGCTCGAAAGTTAGCTTTTTCTGCTGTTTCTTTTTTGCCATATTCAACCCCTATTCATACTGGGTGGTTTTGTTTTGATTTTGATTATTTTTCCGTATCGGATTCGACGGCAGTAACCTGACTAAGAATGGTCCCCGCTCTAACTCGAGTTTGGAGCTGTTGCCCTACCTGCAACTGCTCCACATCCTGAACAACCGCTCCAGATTCATCCTGAGTAACGCTGTAACCGCGCTCAAGAACACTGAGTGGACTCAGTGCATTCAAACCGGCTGCGGCTAATGCAACGCGTTCCTGTCTGCGGCTAAGATGTTCCTGAGCACCACGTATCAACCGCTGTTCCCAGTCGTCCACCTGACGTGCACGTTGTTCGACCAATTCCTCCGGGCGTTTCAGGACGGGACGGGATGCGAGCACTTTCAATTGTTGCCGCGCCTGCAGCACCCGACTTTGCAGTGTGCTCACCATGCGTTGCTGAACACTGGCAAGAAAAGCCATGACCTCCGCTTCCGATGGAACGGCAAGTTCAGCTGCTTCCGACGGAGTTAAAGCGCGTCTGTCCGCTGCCAGATCTGACAATGTCACATCTATTTCATGGCCCACTGCCGAAATAACAGGGACCTCGCTTTCAAAAATAGCGCGGACGACAGGCTCTTCATTGAAGCACCACAAGTCCTCCATGCTGCCGCCTCCTCGCCCTACGACCAAAAGGTCAGGGGGGTCAGCCAGTGCATTGGCAGTGCGAATCCCCGCTGCGATCTCCGCGGCAGCCTGCTGGCCCTGGACACGCACAGGTATGACCACAACATTGACCTTACTCCATCGCCTCCGAATAACTTCCAAAAAGTCACGGATTGCCGCACCTGACGGACTGGTCACAAAGGCGATCCTGCGAGGCAACCAAGGAGGCTTTTGTTTTGCTTGCTCA
>CALKCC010000085.1 GCA_938082855.1 uncultured Pirellulaceae bacterium
GATGAGAATTTCGCGGCTAGCGCGGTCATTAGGAGATAAGTCTAGGCCCTGCATTTGGGCTAGTACAAAATGGTCGATTGGGTTTTGTGCCCAGCTGGAGTCGGTCGCAGGTGGAGTGGGGCGTTGTGGCGACTGGAATGACCAGTGTTCCTCAAATTCAGCACCATCTTCGATCCACTGGACGAGAGTCGCGATCTGCTCTGACGTTAAGTCTTTTTTCAAGTCGCGTGGCGGCATTACAATGTCGTTATCTGAAGACGTGATTCGAGAAATTAACACGCTTTTGTCAGGGTTGCCTGGGACGATCGCAGGGGATCCATCTCTTGGGGCCAGTGCGGATGCTGCGACGTCTAGTCGGAGGTCGGCTTCACGGTGTTGTTCATCGGGACCGTGGCACTGGTAACAATGATTGGTGAGTATTGGACGGACGTCACGGTTAAATGAGATGTCTGCAGCAAAAACTGCTGGAACAGTGCTTGTCAGGACAAGGCATGCCGAAAAAAGTAAAACCGAAAGGTGACGTTGTTTGGACACGTTATTACACATCTGTATAGAAGGGTGTTGGGAATTTAATAAGGTATTATATACTTAGTCTGTGGTCCTGGTTAACAGAAGTTTGCAGTGAGCTTAAGCATTTAGGTAAAGGTTACGTAATGAATATTCCTTCGCATCTATTGGAAGATGAAAAGCCTCAGATCGATTATCCAAAATCCACTTTGACGTGGATTAGTGTCGGGGCAGCGGGGGTCACTTTGGTTCCGTTTATTCTGTTCGTTATCGATTATGTAGATCGTATTTCTAACCGGAATAAGTTCCTTGAATTCCTTGGTGAAAGTACTAAGGGGGCCTTGAATGGGACTCAGGACTTTCTCGCGTACGTACTGACAATCCTACTAGCTGTCATTGTGGTAGGCGCCTTGGCAGGAATGCTCGGAGCCGTACTTATGGTTTCGAATTACAACAATGAAAATGGATTTTTGGTTGTGAGATACGGTATGGGCGCTGCACTTGGTTGCCAGGGGATCCTGATCATCTGCACCTGTGTGATTTGGGTTGCCAATGCATTGGCACTCTATAATGGTGACAAGGTCGACGAGGATGGCGTCAGGATCGTTGCCACCAGTCAACTCCTGGGAGAGATGTCGTCCAATGTGTTTGGTAATTACGGCATGGTCTGGGGCGTCTGGGCACTGCTGCCAACGCTCTTCGTGACACTACTGTTTGCGGAAAAAGATCTGGCTCGCCGCGTGATCAAACACATGTAAGTTTAGGCGTAGACGTTAATGTCGCGTCTAACGCTTATTTAGATGGAGAAACCTTGTACGCGGTAAGCGTGTTATCCTTCATGTGTGGAAGGATTAGGAGTTTCTTTTTGGGTAGGTAGGCGAGGTCTGCAGCACCTTTTTCGAATTTCATGATTTCATGTACGTGACCAGCACTGCAAATATGTAGTACCGTGCCAGCGATCCAGTCAGTTAAGTAGAATCCGCCTTGCCCGTCGATTTCGATGCCGTCCAAGTGTCCTGTCGGCTCTTCTGTCACGAAGTGTTGCTCTTTGGAGTGAAGGTCGAGATAGTAAAAGCGGCCGAGTTCTTTGGTCGTGAAGTCCGCTTTGTTAAAACCGGATCCCCATCCACCGCAGTAGAGTCGGTCACCGACGGCTAGTAGTCCGTTAGGATGTTCGAGGTGTTCACCTTCGGCAAAGATTGAAACCGTATTGTCTTCGATTTTATATATTCGGCTGTTCATCATGTCGGAAATGTAAACATTGCCGATGGAATCTGTGGCCAGGTCGTTTAAAAAGCCTGCTTCTTTAATGACATGTCTCGCAACTTCCTTACCGCTGGCAATATCGACTCCAATTACCGTATTGATATCGGAAATCCATAAGGTGCCATTGTGACTGCGTAGTCCTTTAGGAGCGTTCAACCCGGTAAACCATTGCTGCGCAATGACTTTCCCTTTGAGGCTGATTTTTGAGATAAAGCCATTTCCATCTGCTTCGGCGCCAGGTCCGTTTACATGTGAAAGAAAGAGAAAACCAGAATCAGCGTCAAAGTAAGCACTTTCAGGATTCTGTAACCCCTCGGTTACCTGCCAACGTACTGGGTAATCAGCGGCAAAAAGGGTAGAGGAGAATAGAACAAAAAGAAAACTAAGAACGGTCTTCATCACGCAAACATACCTTTTTGGGAGGGACGGATTAATTGTCAGTTCCGTCCATTCTATCAAACTATCGGGCCGTCTGGGAAACGGTGTCAACGTTTCACCTCCGCTCAGTTGATAGCTGACCGCGATTAAGGATTATTGCGAATCTTTTTGAACCAATCAGGTACTTGCCGAGTATTCTGCTGAGGTTGTGGGGCATAGTAGTTTGCCCGTTGTACGCGGCTATGATGCGTATTGTTATAGCCGTACGGTTGGCGATAGGCGTTGGGTTGGTAGTAGTGACCATTTCGCATGTTGTAGTGATGCACCGGTCCGATCGATGAAAAAATCGGGTTCAGGTTCATTCGCACATGGCGACGATCAGGACTGACGACAGCCCCTGCATTAAATTGCACGCCCTGCGGGAACCACTGTACGACTGGGGCGTAATAAACGCGAGGCTGGTTGAATCCCCAGGGCATCATTCCAAATGGTAGATTCGCAAATGCATTTTGTTGCATCCAAAGTTGCTGTTGCATCCACTGCTGACGAACCCATTGGCTAACCCAGGCTTGCTGTTGAGCGAGCATTTGTCGTTGCGGTCCATTGAGGATATTCATTAGTCCATTGAGTTGGTTAGGCCTCATTTGATTGACTTGGTTAGCCCAGCGTTGCCAGTCGTTGGCGTTATTAAACATAGGCCGCGCTGCCATTTGGATAGCTTGACGTTGCGTGGTGAGCTGCGCGTTATTGATAATTTCGGCCAGCTGCTTGCCTTCTACAGCCCCGTTTTCTTCGGCGTTAACCGACAAGACGTTAACTGAAACAAATAACACAGCGGCAGTGAGAAATAATCGAAACATAGTAATTCAACCTATACGGTAAATGGGGGATGCTATTGCAAGATTATTGCGAATGCCGTGCCAATTGGAGGTTAAGCCCTATAATAACGAATTTGACCCAAACTACAAAAAAACAGGTGTTGTCATTGTGACAACACCTGTCTTCAGTGTGACTACGTCTGGGACATGTCTTATGCCGGGACTAATCGTTGGAGGTTAGGTCGTAGGACCGACCTTAGATCGGATGAACTCCCGATTGAGTGTTCCGATATGGTCGGTACTGATACTTTTGGGACATGCTGCTTCACATTCCCCGTAGTTAGTGCACGAACCAAAACCTTCATCGTCCATTTGATTGACCATGGCTGTGACTCGTTCACGTCGTTCAGCATCACCTTGGGGGAGATGCGCGAGGTGAGATACTTTGGCTGAAACAAATAGCATCGCGGATGCATTCTTACATGCCGCGACACAAGCTCCACATCCGATACAGGCAGCGGCATCGAATGCCGTGTCCGCGTCGGGTTTTGGAATGGCATTAG
>CALKCC010000086.1 GCA_938082855.1 uncultured Pirellulaceae bacterium
CAACATCCATCTTCAAACGCTGACTTTGTTGCAAAGAGTATTAGTCAGAGGCAGGGTATTCTTCTACTGAAAAATGGGCAATTACTCGGCGGTCAATACACCCTTACGGGTTTCGGTTATGAGGTTCGGTTGAAAGGCGGAGGTGTCATTCGACTGAGGGAAGATCAAGTTGAGTTTACGAGCGACTCGATTGATGAGATCTATCTGTATCGGCGTGCTAGTCATGTAAACAGTAGCGCTAGTGCACATTTAAAGATGGCGAATTGGTGTCTGGCAAATCAACTATATGGATATGCTGATAACCACTTAAAAGAAGCGATTAGAATCAATCCCAGGGAAAAGGGAATCATCCCCATCCAATCGAGGCTAGCGATTGCGCGTAGTCCGCAAACGGTCACGACGCCAAAAGCAGTGAATCACCAACGACCATTAGCATCCAACGAAACGATCGCTATTCGAGTGAATGCCTTGGACCCCTCGATTATCCAATCGTTTGTCAGTCGAATTCAACCACTTCTACTAAATCGATGCGCCGTCGCAGGGTGTCATGGTGTCAACTCACCCGCAAAATTTCGTCTGCTAGATTCCCGCTGGACAAAGACCACTCCTAAAACGATCAGCTATCGAAATCTTTACAACACGACCAAGTACTTAGATTTTGCCAATCCTGCTGAGAGTCAATTGTTGACGCATGCGACGACCGAACATGGCAAATCAAAGTCTGCGCCTTTGACACTAGCGGAACCCGAAAAGATTAATTCTCTTGTCAATTGGGTGCGTCTCACCACGACTGTCAAGCAAGATACTCCTATCAAGCCCGCTAACCTACAACGGCCCAGCAACACCGGTCCGATCATTTTTAAGAAGGACACCTTGGTTAGCGAAGGATTGCAGGCCGAGAGAATCGCAATTCCCAAACAAATGAACGGGCCAACGGGCACCAGTGAATCAGACCCAGTCAGTTCCCCCAATCTTCAGGATACATCTCTAGGGGTACAGGTTTTGTCTAGCGATTTGTTTCAGCCCGTTGAGTTTTCACAGAGTTTTGCTGGATTACCAATGCACGAATCTAGTAACGATACGCTAAAGGTATTCAGCCCAAAGGCCAGTAAAACTAACAACTTGACGCCTGGAATAAACGTCGCTTTTCCTCTGCCGAGTGACCGCGTGCTCAAAATGCTATCCGATACCGCCAAAGAATAGGCCCATATTTTACAACCTCGCAAACAAATGCGAGCTTCTAACTGCATTGGCGAAACAGTCATTTCATATAATAATAGAAAGACTGGTGATTAGCCGGCTCCGAGTAGCCTCCAAGAACAGTAATGCCTTTGTAATCACCAAGTGTTAACCCTAAGGTCCTTTGAGTACACGACATCGAATGGATAGACCGCCAACAGATCGCCCACCGCAAGCTCAACGCAGTAATTCCAGGATTTGGCTTTTCCTTCTACTGTTTGTGTTTATAGTCTTATTACTCAACTCTTCTGCAACGCCACCTACACGTGACTATAGCGAGTTGGAAACGTGGCTTAATACACCTTACAAGGCGGGTAGTCCGTCTATCGACCGTGGTGACATTAAAGATATTACGATAGACCAGCAGACCAATCACGCTATCGTCGTATTCAAACAAACTCAAAACCTTCCACTCCCAGGAGGGACAACGCGCGAACTTGATAAAGTCCAAGTAGTTATTCCAAAATCGAATGGTCCAAGCGATTTGAAGAAGTTGCTTGATCTCAAGTTTGAACCCGTCAGCGAAAACAAGATTGAATATCGGTATAGCCCTCAGGATACCACTGCATCGGTAATTCTGTTCATTGCAATACTCTTGCCGATTGCGATCTTAATATTCTTTTGGATTTCGTATCGTCGTAGCCAAAGTCAATTCATGGGCGGTGGCTTTCTTTCTGGGTTCGGTAAAAGCAACGCAAAGCGTTACGATCAGGATGAGGAGCCAATTACCTTTAAAGATGTCGCTGGTCAAAAGGCTGCAAAATCGGATTTGCAGGAGATCGTTGAATTTCTGTCGAGTCCTGACAAATTCCAAAAACTGGGCGGTCGAGTGCCAAAAGGCGTGCTCCTTAACGGACCGCCTGGTACTGGTAAAACATTACTAGCTCGAGCCGTCGCCGGCGAAGCTGGTGTCCCATTTTTCTCTATTAACGGGTCTGAATTTATTCAGATGTTTGTAGGGGTTGGTGCCAGCCGCGTAAGAGACCTATTCCAACAGGCTAAAGAATCATCCCCCGCCATTATCTTTATCGATGAAATTGATGCGGTTGGACGACAGCGTGGTGCTGGCGTTGGTGGTGGTCATGACGAGCGTGAACAAACGCTTAATCAGATCCTCGGTGAAATGGACGGATTTGCAACCAATGACTCCGTGATCGTTGTAGCTGCAACCAATCGTCCAGATGTCCTTGATCCTGCTTTGCTACGACCTGGACGGTTTGATCGCCACGTGACAGTTGGTAAACCAACCCAAAAAGGGCGACGCGACATCTTTAAGGTGCATGTCCGTCGGGTTCCACTTTCAAATGATGTCGACCTTGAACGATTGGCGGCAGGTACTGTCGGACTAACCGGAGCCGACATCCGCAACATGGTCAATGAAGCTGCACTTTGGGCTGCTCGTCATGATAAGGACTGTGTTGAGATGGAGGATTTTGATTACGCTCGTGACAAGATTCTGATGGGAGCCAAACGAGAAGAACATTTGACAGCTGAAGACAAAGAAAAGACCGCTTATCACGAAGCAGGGCACACCCTCGCATCATGGTTTCTCAAGGGGGCTGATAGGGTTCATAAGGTGACTATCATTCCACGCGGACGATCACTTGGGTCAACACAGATGCTCCCCGAAGAAGATCGCGTTTCGATGTCAGAAACCCAACTAAAGGACCATTTAGTTGTTCTTCTCGCGGGTCGAGCTGCCGAGAAGTTAATCTATGATGAAACTGCCGTAGGTGCAGAAAATGACCTAGAGCGTGCTACATCAACAGCAAGACGGATGGTAACTCGTTGGGGTATGAGCGAGGCACTCGGTCCTGTCAGCTATAAACTGTCTGATGAAGATCCCTTTCTGGGCCGAGAAATTCATGAGCAACGGCAATTCAGTGAACACACAATGGAAGTCATTGACAGTGAAGTCGCCAAATTCCTACACGAGGCTGAGAAACGCGCGGATGAATTACTTGTCCAATACAAAGACGAACTCGAAAACCTCACTGAAAAATTAGTGGAGTCGGAAGAACTTTCAGAGGAACAGATTGCGGAGATTATCGGTCCGTCCGTTCACCCAATGCCAAAAGCAGAAGAAGATAGCCAGGAACAACTGGAAACTACAGACTCTGCAGCAGACGAAACGCCCGCTGTCGATGAGGATAAGTCAGTAGGTGAGCAAGAATCCGAATCCACGGCAGCCGATGCAACTGAGGTTATCGCGAACAAAGAGATTACCGAGGGTGACCCCGACGAAACAGACACCGCTTCCCAGAGTTTCTAAAACGTTGCCGAGTTAAGACTTCCATGTCAAAAAAGAAGAATATTCGCAAGGTTCGAACTCAACTAAAAAAAGGCCATCAGTCCCGGCGAAGAAGGGGTGACTTTACTCGCGAATATAACGAACATGGTTTCGAGGACAAGCCAACGCTTCACCAAGAGCGTCTTAACGGCAAGGGCGAGCTTACGAGACACCGTACAGTGATCGGTGAAAATTCCTCTGATTCGCATGATGCGATTGATATCCAGTTAGAAATCAAAGCGGAAGAGTGTTTGCAGGGCAGGGTGTTGAGCGTACACGGCCTTGACTGCATGGTTGCCGCGTCTGATGGTAATCGATACCACTGTGCCGTCCGAGGCCTCTTGAAAAACATTCGTACTACACAACGAAATGTTGTCGTAGCGGGCGACATAGTCAGTCTCAAACCAGAACTCTCCACTGACGCCGGTAGCCGGAATGAGGGCCTGATTGTACGAGTGGAACCTCGTTATGGTTGCATTAGCCGTTCCAGTAAAGGCCAGCAACACGTTCTCGTCGCCAATGTGGACCAATTAATCATTGTTGCAAGTGTTGCTGAACCTGCACTAAAACCAAACCTCATCGATCGATTTCTTGTGACCGCAGAGCAGGTCGGGTGTGAGCCTGTGATTTGTTTCAACAAGACAGATCTTGTTGATCCCATTTCATTGCAGTCTATCGCTGGCACGTATGGGCAGCTCGGGTATCGTGTCATTTTTACTTCTGCAGAAAAGGGCACTGGAATCGAGCAGTTCCGGTCCTTGATAAATTCGAAGCAAAATGTAGTAGTAGGACAATCCGGTGTTGGTAAATCATCGCTTTTGAATGCCGCAGAACCGACCCTAGAACTACGTACGAATTCGGTTAGCATGGACAACCAAAAGGGACGTCATACCACTACCGCAGCCACCTTAATCGAACTCGGTAACGATGGTTACATCGTCGACACTCCTGGTATCCGCCAATTTCAGTTATGGGATGTGGTGCCCGAAGAAGTCGCAGGATTATTCCGAGATTTGCGCCCGTATATAAATGAATGCCGCTTTCCCGATTGTTCACACGTACACGAGCAACCATGTGGCGTTAAGAGGGCAGTCGCTGACGGACTATTGGACCTCCGCAGGTATGAAAGCTATTGCCAAATTCGCAATGAGATTTAGGACGTTAAATACATCATGAAAACTAAGCTACTAAGCATATTGATCGCCACATTGTGTCTTACGACTTCAAATAGCAATGCCGCGGACACTCCAAATATCCTTGCAATTATGGTAGACGACCTTGGATACGGTGACCTTTCTAGTTACGGCTCCAAGGATCTATCGACGCCTGCCGTGGATGGCCTCGTCAACGAAGGTCTCAAATTCACCAATTTCTATGCGAATTGTCCAGTTTGTTCACCAAGTCGAGCTTCCTTTATCAGCGGACGTTATCCCGAGCTAGTTGGTGTCCCCGGTGTAATTCGTACGTACCCGCAAGACAGTTGGGGATATTTGCAAAAGGATGTGATCACGATCGGTCATAAAATGAAACAAGCCGGGTACCAGACAGCATTGATCGGAAAATGGCATCTAGGACTAACCGAGGAACATTGGCCTAATAATCGCGGGTTTGATTATTTCCATGGCTGGTTGGGCGACATGATGGATGATTACTATAAGCACGAACGCCATGGCATTGGATATATGCGATTGAATGAAAAGAAGATCCTACCAACAGGCCATGCGACCGATCTCTTTACAGACTGGGCATGTGACTACCTCAACAAAGCAAAGACCTCGGAAGATCCATTTTTCCTTTTCCTATCATATAACGCTCCACACACGCCCATCCAACCGCCCCAGGACTGGTACGAGAAAGTTAAACAGCGACATCCAGACATGTCTGATAAACGTGCGAAGCTGGTCGCTCTAATCGAGCATATGGATGCTGGTATTGGCAAAGTACTTGAATGCCTTAAGGCAACCGGACTCGACTCCAACACGGTCGTTGTCTTCACTTCCGATAACGGCGGCCAAGTCAATGTCGGGGCAAACAATGGTCTGTTAAGAGACGGCAAGCAAAGTATGTATGAGGGGGGCCTACGAGTTCCTACAGCCATACGATGGCCTAACCGGATTCAACCCGGAAGCGTTACAGAACAACGTGCACTCACCATGGATCTCTACCCTACTTTCTGTGAGATCGCAGGGATCCCGGTCAAACACGAGATCGACGGGGTTTCATTATTGCCAGTTTTAGAAGGGGGGTCGTTGAACAACCCAAACAGGAGTCTGTTTTTCCATCGGCGAGAAGGAAACTTGCGTTATCAAGGCCTGATCACCAATGCCTTGATCCAAGGCGACTGGAAGCTACTACGCAACAGCCCATTCGAACCTTTGGAATTGTACAATATCAAGTCCGATCCTCAGGAACGCTCTGAGCTTTCCAAAGTCAATCGCGGCAAATTCAACGAGTTGTCTCGTATCTTACGGATCCAAATACAGCGAGGTGGTGCAGTCCCTTGGCAACCTCCCGTTCGGAAAGATGTCGCTCCGCGTTAGGTGTTGACCACAGTTGATCCACTAGCGAAAATAACATTAGCTCATCTAATAACATTCTTTTTTTGCAAGTCGCATTGTGGACGATCGCGCTGAACATTCATCGAACCCGTCGAATTCCCAAGACGACTCGACGCAACTCACCCCTAAAGATCGCCTTCTACATCAAGGGGATAGTGAGACGGCACATTATGATGCTGTTCTGTCGAAACCGGTTCCTATCCCGAGTGAAGATCAGCAAACGGTAATCACCAAACGTCCCACCGGACAAACGTTGTTTCCTAAAGCTGATTCACTACCTATTGGCGAAGGGCTCGAAGGCACAGTTCTCGAACATTTCACGCTGGAGGAATTCATCGGTAAGGGCGGAATGGGAGCCGTCTACCGAGCGACCGATACGAAATTGAGTCGTACAGTTGCCGTTAAAGTCCTTTCCCAAAATCGAACCGATTCCGGGTCTCTCCGTCGTTTTACGAATGAGGCCCAAAGTGCGGCTCGGTTAGACCACCCGAATATCGCGAGGGTTTATTATGTTGGCGAGGATCGGGGCTGGCATTTCATTGCGTTTGAATATATCAATGGCGTTAATATAAGAGACCTTGTCGAACACAAGGGGCCACTTCCGCTCGAGGAAGCGTGGTCCTATGTACTCCAAATTACAGACGCACTGGTTCACGCTTCGGACCGCGAAGTAGTGCATCGCGACATCAAGCCTTCGAATATCCTTGTCACCAATCAAGGTACCGCAAAACTTGTCGATATGGGGCTAGCAAGATTACATCATGTCGAAAATGATGATAGCGATGTAACTGCCTCGGGAATTACGCTCGGAACGTTTGACTACATCTCGCCGGAACAGGCCCGAGACCCTCGCAGTACTGACGTACGGAGCGATATCTATTCATTGGGCTGTACTTTGTATTACATGCTAACGGGAATAGCACCTTATCCGACTGGGACCGTTTTACAAAAGCTGTTAAGCCATAGTAGTGACCCCCCTCCCAATCCCAAAGTCTATCGCAACGACCTCGACGACGGTTCGATTAAGATACTGCATAAAATGCTGGCAAAACGCCCTGACGATAGATATCCGAAGCCGGCAGATGTCATTAACGACATTCTTCAGTTAGCACGTCAACTCGGACTTCAGATAGACCGCGAAGGTCGGCAATGGCTGGGAACTCGTACTGTGACGCCATTCAAATGGCAAACACAGCTCAGCTGGCTAGTGCCGGTAATGGCTTTGCTTGTTACCACGTTTTCGATACACCAGATCAATCGCCCTGTCGCGGACTTAGTAATTGCGGCTCCAACCTTCAGTACGACTCCATACGAGTCCCCAGCAAACCCCGAAACGTCCAATGGTGATGAGAGCACTCAGGACACGGTTCCCGCTCCTGCAGAGAACCTCCAGGACCCGACAGAAACCCCAACTCAATCATCGGAACTTCACACTGTAGTCGTTGGAATCCCAGAGAATACCCCTCCGGATTCTATGGTGGCCGTCAACAGTCTCGGACTTGCTGTTTCACTATTGGCAGAAGATGAAGCTATTGGGGCGATTGAGATCTGGGACGACATCGAGGTGCCAATCGAGGGACTTACACTGGATTTGGGTAGCAACCTCAAACATCCTTTGGTTATACGGGGTAAAGCCGAAGAACGCCGTACCTTGCGAATAACACTTCATGAGTCCGCCCTTGAAACCAGCGTCCCAGCATTCATTGATGTTTATGGAGGCGACATTACTTTCGAAAATTTGAATATCATCTTCATGTTGCCTGAAGAATTTCGCCAGGGTTGGAGTTTGTTCCGTTTGAATGACCTTGCTAGTTTTAATCTGATCGACTCAATCATTACCGTATTACCTCCGGAAGACGTCGCCAGCCAACAACCGGTCAACGTCGCGGTTTTTGATTGTGTTTCTAGTAGTACGGCCCCTGAATCGCCCGATTCAGTCTCGTTGAACAATGAACACGCTCTGCAAATTGACATTCGTGGCGGATTTCTCCGTGGACCGATTCACCTCCTCCGCAATCGACATCAGTCTGGAGTTAAACTCTCGTGGACTAATGGACTCTTCGTCTCGCCAGACTGGCTGTTTACTGGAACTGAGTCCGGTTCGAATCTATCTTCCATTGGTCTGAATCTGACCAACGTAACCTGTTATGCGGGTGCTGGCTTGCTGAATTTCCCGGCTCCTGTCACCGAGGGGCGTCAACTAGCTGACCTTCACTTTAACGACTGTATCTTTGCCACAGCTTTAGGTAATCCACTATTAGTGACCTCACATCCGGTACGTGAGTCCCAAATGAGTGTGCCTTTGTCGATGAGTGGTCAGAACAACGGGTTCCACCAATCGGTCGTGATTTTGGAGCAACGCTTTGCGGATGATCTTGGGGATAGTGAGCAATTTACATTAGATCAACTCAACCTTGCCTTACAGACTGACACTACTCCGGAGTGGTACAATCTCGAAAATTCAGACGCAATGGTTCGTTGGGCAAATGCACAAGTCCCTCCGGCAGGCATTCCTAGTCATCAGCAAACGCTCAGTCACTACCATCTCGACGATTTTGCTGAGCATCAAAGAGGGTTCAATCCGTTAGGTCCCGGCGTTCCTGACTAATAAAGCTGCGTTTAGTACAATGATGGCCTAGATTCGATCAAATTGACCGTTTGAGTTAGGCCATTTCTAAAATATGACGACCTCCTACCGCACTGCTCCGGAACACATCGAAAGAATGCCTTCGGGGATTCCCTATATCGTCGGCAACGAAGCTGCAGAACGCTTTAGTTTCTACGGCATGAAGTGTATTCTCATCATCTTCATGACCAAACATTTAATGGATCACACCGGTGCTAGTGATGTGATGTCCGCCGAACAGGCCAAGGTTTGGTACCACGCCTTCAACTTTTGGGTCTATCTCTTTCCGCTGGCCGGGGCGTTGCTAGCGGATCTAGTGCTCGGAAAATATCGCACAATCCTGTGGCTAAGTATCGTCTATTGTGCGGGGCACTTGTTGCTTGCAATGGATGAAACTCGCAATGGCTTGTTTTGGGGGTTGGCATTGATCGCCGTTGGGAGTGGAGGTATTAAACCTTGTGTAAGTGCACATGTCGGCGATCAGTTTAGTAAATCCAATGCGCAATTGTTGGAACGAGTTTTTGGCTGGTTCTATTTCTCAATAAATTTGGGGGCGTTTACATCCACGTTATTAACGCCCTTTCTGCTCGAGCGTTACGGACCTGCATATGCTTTTGGCGTCCCCGGCATCCTCATGGCTATCGCCACATTCCTATTCTGGATGGGCCGAAACAAATTTGTTCATATCCCCGCGCGGCGTCGGGAACTGATGGCTGAACTTCGGTCACCAAAAGCAATCAAAGCATTGGTGCAATTGTCGATTCTGTACCTATTCGTGGCAATGTTCTGGGCATTGTTCGATCAAACTGGCTCTGCATGGGTCCTTCAGGCCGAACGGATGGACCGCGAGTTCTTTGGGATTGTCTGGCTAATGTCACAGATACAGGCTGTCAATCCAATTATGATTCTCGTCTTCATTCCGATATTTGGGTTTTGGCTATACCCGACAATCAATCGTTTCTTTCCCCTAACGCCAATACGAAAAATTTCCATCGGTCTTTTCATTACCGTACCTGCATTCTTGTTACCTGCCTGGATCCAATACCGAATCGAATCAGGTGAAATTGTTAACATTGTCTGGCAGTTAGCCTCATACGTTCTCATAACGGCGGCAGAAGTGTTTGTGAGTATCACATGCCTCGAATTCAGCTACACTCAAGCCCCGAAACCCTTGAAGTCCATCGTGATGGCGCTTTTCCTTGTCAGCGTCAGCCTCGGAAACTTTTTTGTCGCCGGTGTGAACTACTTCATTCAGGAACCTGGTCCCACGGTCCAATTCAATGCGCCGGGTGTATACCAAGTCAGCCTAGAAACATCTGACGGTGAAACCACTGTCCAAAAAACTACGACACTAAAGGTCCACGAGCAGCCTACCCCCACAGCGGAGTCTTCTGGGCCCGCGGCTCCTACGGTTCAACTCGGTGATGATGTTGCGGTAAAACCTGGACAGAGTATTAATCTATTTGCAACAACGGACGCCGGAGAGGCCCATGGAGACAGCTCGGTTCAATGGAAATTGGTTGAGAAGCCAGATGCATCCACCGAAGCAAATCTATTATTCAATGGTAAGCTCTATAACACCTTGCAAACCGACGTCGCTGGTGTCTATCGGATTGAATTCACCTACAGGGTCGGTACTGAATCGGCCTCCGAGACTCTCGTCGTACTCGCTAGTAACGTAAATCAACCACCTTCAATTACCATCAATGAAGGCAATACGCAAATTATGTATACCAGCGAACCCACTTCCCTTGCCGTGTTCGATGTTTACGATCCTGAGCGAAACGACCTGAGCTATCAATGGTCGATTCTCGATGAAGACGGACGCGAACTAACCGTCAATAACGGTCACCGGATGAAGGCAGGCAGTATCTTATCCGAAACAGAATACTACCTGTTTTTTAGTGGAATGATGCTATTAACTGCATTAGGATTCGTTCCTTTTGGTCGACGATATCAGGGCGATACATACCTGCAAGAATAATTTGGCTTCAATCCCAACTTTTTGGGGGTAACTAGACTTACTTATGCAAATCACCTGCCTTGACACCGAAACCTTGTCTAGTTCTACTAAAACAAATAATCAATAACGCCGATATTACAGCAGTCCAAGCGTTCAAATATCCCTTTTTAAGTGAACGTTAGACGAAACATATGCTCATTTACGGGGTTAAAACAAACACACTCACCTTTGGTTTTTACTTAGATTGGAGAAGACCTAATGAAGAAGCTCGCTACCGTACTGGCAGTTGCTGTCATCACCGTAGTTGTGTCTGCAGAGAAGGCACAGGCTATTCCTGCGTTTGCTAAAGCATTCACAGAACGATACGTTAACACCAGCAAAAATGCTGATTTTGTTGCTGCCGTCAAAGAGAAGAAATGTAATCTTTGCCACTTCGGCACCAGTAAAAAGAACAAA
>CALKCC010000087.1 GCA_938082855.1 uncultured Pirellulaceae bacterium
GGGATCCACTAAACCCCAATTATCTTGCCGGCATGCGAGAGATTGGGGTTATCAGCGAGTACACCGATGGGCGAGCTATGCCACGCTTGCTCCTTCAGTCTATTGAATTTGAAGGGCCCTATTATGAAACATGGCCACCGAAGCCACATTCCGATATCTTCTTTGCCTCGGACAATCAAGATAACCCACAGGTTTATGCCCGTGAGGTCATTGAACGGTTTGCGACCCGAGCTTTCCGCCGCCCGTTGACGACTGAAGAATCCAACGCTCTCTATCAAGTCTGGCAGGAATCATTTCAGGAGAGTGACGATTTCATCACTAGTATCAAGGATGCTTTGCTCGTCACTCTGACCTCGCCACAATTCCTGTTTTTAATCGAATCAAGTGAATCCCCGGAAGGCGAGCCTCTTAATTCGCACGAATTGGCTTCCAAACTATCGTACTTCCTGTGGAACTCCGCCCCTGACGACGAACTACTGACGCTGGCCGATCATGGCAAACTTGACCAGCACTTGGCTGATCAGGTCGACCGAATGATTTCCGATCAACGATTTCGACGGGCCATGCAGGAGTTTACCAGCCAGTGGTTACAACTTGATAAGTTTGATGTGGTTGAAGTCGACGCCAACCTCTATCCCAATCTTACGCGGGACGTACGACTTGAATTACGGAAAGAACCAATTCGATACGTCGAATATCTGATCAAAGAAAACCTCCCTCTTCACAACCTCATCCAATCTGATTTCGTATTGGCCAACGAGCAAGTTGCTAAGTATTACGGGTTCCCGGAAAAGGTCGAATCCGGCTTTGAATTCCAACCGGTGCAAGTCGAGGACGACCAATTGGGAGGAATCCTATCCACCGCCAGTGTCTTGTCAGGACTGTCCAATGGTCGAGAATCCAATCCCGTTAAACGCGGTGCCTGGTTGGCGCGTAAGATTATCGCCGAACCACCCGCGGATCCTCCTCCTAATGTGCCCGCACTCAATGAAGCACAGGAAGGATTGACGCTTGCCGAAAAACTACTGCTTCACCGTGATCAGCAAGGATGCCGTAAATGCCACGAAGGCATCGACCCGTGGGGGTTGCCGTTTGAGCAATTTGATGCTGGTGGAATCTGGAAATCCAACGCAGGAGAAGTCGGAGCACAATCCACGTTGCCGGATACAACGGAAGTCGACGGTTTCATCGCTTTACGTAGTTATTTAGCCAATCAACGTATCGATCAGGTCGCTTTTAGCTTTCTAAAACACATGACAACTTACGCGATCGGACGAAGTCTCAGTTACAATGAGATTGAAACACTTAAAGAGAAGCAACTAGAATTAAAGACAGACGGTTACCGAATGCGTGATCTGATTCGTTTTGTGGTAACAAGTGAAGCGTTTCTGGAAAAGTAACGATTACATTTGCGACGATAAACCAATAGAACCATTTAAAACCACCCTTTCGATAAGGTGAATTGAAACATGGCAAGTTCAACCAAAATCCAACGACGAACTGTGCTCAAAGGCATTGCTGGTGCTGCTTTACCACTTCCACTTCTGGAAGCAATGGGAAAAGAAGTAGTAGAAGATACGCCACGCCGTTTCTGTGCCTTGTATACCGCCAATGGAATGTCGCTGCCTAAGAATGAGCATGGCATTAACCAATGGAGCTGGTTCCCCACGACGAATGGGAAAGAGTTTGAATTTGGTGAATCCACCAAGCCTTTGTCTGAGTTTCGTAACCAATTGAGTTTCATGGGAGGACTCTATCACTCAGCTGGCCCCAAGGCTGACCCGCATACCTGTTCGGATATGTGGCTTACCGGGGCTCAATTGCATGATCCTGAACCAGGTACTTATAACACCATTGCCTTGGACCAGGTCGTCGCACAACATACGAAGCAATACTGCCGTCAACCGTCGCTGGTCCTTTCGGTCGATGCAGGCGTTGGCTTTCTGTCTCGTACCGGCACGATTTCGTACAACGCTCAAGGAAAGCCAATTCCGGCAGAGAACAATCCACGACGAATCTTTGATCGACTATTCCGAGGTGACAAAGCCTCGATGGAAACAGAACGTCAGCAGCTGAACAAACGGATCAAGCTCGTGGACGCCGTTTTGGAAAATGCACGTGCCTTGAATAAGAAACTTGGAATGTCGGACAGACAGAAGATGGAACAATACCTGACTTCTTTGGACGAAGTGGAAGCACGTCTAATCGCGTCAGAACGCTGGATCGACATTCCACTCAAAGAACAGGATTACACGCACCTGAATCTATCTGCCACCAATGAAGGCGAACCGGCAGACTACTACCGAAATATGTTCGACCTGATTGCCTTGGCATTTGATGCTGACATTACTCGTAGTGTTGCCTTTATGCTCAATCGCGAAGACGGTATGGGAATCAGTGATACATTCCCATTAAAACTGGGCCTCACAAGAACGCATCACAGCCTTTCGCATGCCGGTGATAAAGACGGACAAACACAGTTTGCGAAATATGACCGATTCCTGAGTGAGCAACTTGCCTACTTCTTTAATCGTCTAAACGACTTTAAAGATCATCAGGGTTCCGTTTTAGATAATAGTATCGTGCTCTACGGCTCTGGCTGTAGTACCACTCACTACCCCAAAAACCTGCCCACGATGGTCGTCGGCGGTTCCAACATGGGGCTCAAACACGGTAGTCATTGGCGAGACGGAGATACCTTGATGTGTAACATGTATCTAAGCATTCTGCACAGCATGGGAATTCGACTCGACAGCTTTGGCGACAGTACCGGAACTCTCAATAACTCCATCTTCTCTGTGTAAGACCATCGAGATTCCCTGCTGGCTCACTCGCAACCTAACGGGTTGGGCGTGTTCGTCCGGATCTAATTATCTCTGTCAAATGCTCCTTCATGCGCTCAGCGATTTGAGGGTATTGAGCAATGACGTTTTTGGATTCCGTAGGATCTTCTTTTAGATTAAAGAGCATATACGGAGGAACTTTGACGTTGGCCAATTTTTGCTCCACGACGACATTGCGAGCCGTTTTTCGATCATACCGGTGAAGTTTCCAATCTCCTTCAAGCAATGCGTAGGTTCCATTGTTTCCATTATTCTGCTGAACTAAATGATCACGGCCTTTTGCTCCCTCTTTGCCTAATAAGGCTCGGAGGATATTCATGCTGTCTAAGCAGGCATCTTTGGGAAGCCTTTGAGCGGTTAACGCTGCCAAGCTGCTTGCCAGGTCAATCGTGCAGACAACCTCTTCACTCACTGCTGGTTTGACGATTCCACGCCAGTAAGTAATGAAGGGAGTTCGAGTCCCTCCTTCGTAAACGCTGTACTTACCACCGGTGTAGGGACCGGCGGCTCGATGATCTCCGAGTTTCTCCAGTGCAAAATCTTTGTAACCATCGTCCATGACAGGACCGTTGTCGGAACAAATAACGATCAACGTATTGTTGATTAGCCCCGACTCCTTCACAGCCTTCACAATCTCTCCAACACACCAATCAAACTGCACGATCGAGTCCGCTCGGAACCCAAGATCTGTCACCCCTTGAAAACGCTCATGGGGAATACGTGGAACATGAATATCGTGAGAAGAGAAAAACAGAAAGAAGGGATTCGATTTATTCGCTTTGATAAACTCGACCGATTTTTCAACCCACTTATCTGCTAAGTCTTCATCACGAAATCTAGCGGCATGTCCGCCGGTATAAAATCCGATGCGGCTAATACCGTTATGAATGGTCGAGTTGTGGCCATGCGACCAGTCCATTTTTAAAGTACTACGGTGAGTGATCCCCGTCGGGTGATCTTCACTCGGCTTCATCTTCCCTACCCATAATGGATCTTTGGGATCCAGATTCAGAACACGATGGTTTTGCACATAGACCTGAGGAACACGGTCATTGGTAGTCGGCAATAGGAAGCAACTATCAAACCCAAGTTCCAAAGGACCGGGTTTCAGCTCACCATTCCAATCGGGTCCAGCTTCTCCTCCTAGTCCCAAATGCCATTTACCCACGACGGCCGTGGCGTAACCAGCCTTTTTCATCACATCTGGAAGCGTAAAGAGATCCGGGTCGATGACGGCCGGTGAATTGGGGGGAGCGATACCTGTTCCGGGAGTTCGAAATGCGTAGGTGCCGGTCAATAGGGAATACCGAGTCGGTGTGCAGGTAGACGCCGAGCAATAACCATTGGTAAAGCGAATACCGCCAGCCGCCAATTTATCTATTTCAGGTGTTTCAAACGAATCTGCTCCATAACAAGACAGATCTCCAAATCCCAAGTCGTCCGCCATGATGACGATCACGTTGGGCTTTGCAAATGGGTCCGGCTGTTCCTCAGGAATCGCCAAAGCCGATTGAACAAAGAGTAGGGTAAGCGTGAATGAGAAAAGCTGTTTCATCATGGATTTCACTTCATCAACATAGATAAGATAAGACGCGTGGACATCTGAAAGCACGAGTCCACCGCACATAAGATACCACAGTTTATAGTAACCACCGAGACGGGCGAGCGATTAACGAGCGAGGGCCGGGTCCGTCGCAGGCGAGTATTCAGGATTCGGTACCGGCAACTGTGCCTCGATTTCCTCAAGGTACTTCATCAGCTTTTCTTTTAGCTGTTGAGTCTTCTCGGGATAGCGTTCAGCTAGGTTTTCTCTTTCAGCTAAGTCATCGCTTAACTTGAATAGTTGAGTCTCCTTAGATTCCCAGAAATAGTGCAATTTGTAGTCTTCGGAAACAACCGTGGAATCTGGTTTGCTCTTCTTTTCATGCTGGTAATGAGGCCAGTGGAAATATAGCTCGTCACGTGGTCGGGAAACACTGGCTTCCGGTTGGCGTTGCAATACTGGTAACAGGCTTCCTCCTTCAACCTGATCATCCAACTCCTCAATGCCCACGATATCACAAATGGTCGGTAGGATATCCCAACCAATGGCAGGTGTACGGGTATACGAACCGGCTTCAATCCCGGGCCCTACAATCATTAACGGAACTCGAACACCTGCTTCCCACAGCGTTGCCTTGCTTCCCCGTAACGGCCCGTTTATATTTCCCGGATCTTCGGTCGGGTACGTTCCGTTGTCTGCGGTAAAAATGAGATATGTGATTTCACCAATTCCCAATCGTTCAACGGCATCCAACAGATTCCCGAGCGAGTGATCAAGATCTTCAATCATCGATCCATAGGCGACGCTATTGTGCCGTCTTCCTTTCTTACGATCCTGTAATTCAGCAATCGTGTCTGCTGTAGCCTGATAACCCAGATGAGTCGCATAGTGCGAGACTTGTAAATAAAACGGCCTCTCATCACGAACCTGCTGTTCCATAAACCGAATCGACGACCGTGTCATACTAAACGCTCGTTTGGGGTCATCGGGTTGGTTGGACGGTACGGTCCCCTCTCGATTACTGGTCGGTCCATCACTCACATCAAAGCCATGAGCTTCAGGGCCCCCTCCGTTCAAATGCCATTTCCCGAAGTGAGCCGCCCGACAAGCTCGATTATGTAGCTTCAGGAGTTCCGGAATCGTAGACAGTTCGGAGTCCAGTTTGTTCACATGTTGAGGTGGATTGAGTCTATTGCCTTCATATAGCCGCCCACTATTGCGATCCACAATATCACTCATGTGCATCGCTGCTGGACTGATACCGGTCAGTAACGCAGCTCGGGAGGGTGAACAGTTCGGGTGAGCCGAGTAGGCCTGAGTAAAACGCATGCCTGCATTGGCAATACGCTCCATATTCGGAGTGCGAAAATAATCGCTGGCAGACTCTTTGATACGAGGGTCTAAGCGAATCGAGGTTGTTCCCCACCCCTGATCATCCGTCAGGATGACGATGAAATTGGGAGCGTCTTTATCACCCGCATTTGCCTGCTCGTCCTTAGCTGAGTTTCCCTTTCCCCCCAACCCTTGAACTTCGACATTGGAGACTTTACCACCATAACGAAAGTCATCTCCATAATTGCCAACGTTGCTCTGAGAGTCATCATTGATGCTTAAACCATCCTGAGGTTGTACTGGAATCAATCCTCCACAGTCGCCCGTCACCAAGGTAGTTCCATCGACTGCCAACCGCAACTTACCTCCCGCTTCCAGATTTGCTTCAATTTCAACAGGCCCTTTGCCTTCCAGAGTCGGAGTGGTGAGCTCAGTCACTTTGCCATTGATTCGTATATTGAAGGTGATCTTCCGGTCTTTGATGTGCAAGCTGATGCCCTGAGAACTTCCACCTTGAGCAACAATAACACCGTTCTGATCGAGAGTAGAAATCTTACAGGTCAGCTTGACTGGCTGCTTCGCAATTTGAGCTTCCTTGACCGCTTGTACATTGCGTTGTTGTGAATTGGTTTGTGGCATTTGCCCCAACCAGTCTTCCCAACGGTAACGCAAGTCATCCAGGCGAGTGGGCTGTTCTAAAATCATATTGGTTGTTTCCGCAGGATCGCGTTCTACGTTGTACAATTCCCACGGTTTCCCTGCCAACGCAGAGATTTTCCATTGTCGATGTCGGGCGGCACGGCCTCCCATATGTTCAAAAAAGAGCATTCGATCCGGATCAGCCGCCTGGCCGTTGAGCAAGCCCACCATGCTTACGCCATCCATCGGAAAATCCTCTGCCGACTTGGCTCCTGCTAACTCTAAGCAAGTTGGAGCAATATCCATGACATGTCCCAAGTCTTTGGAGATATTCCCTCCGCGTTGTTTCAGGCCTGCTGGCCAGTGAATAATAAATGGGGTTCGACACCCACCTTCATAGCTCTCCTTCTTCCAGTACTTAAGCGGGCTATTAGCCGCATTGGCCCATGCAGGCCCCAGACCGGTATAGCTTTCAGCAGAACCTAATTTGGACCTATTCTCAGGCAGCTTTAATTCACGTTCCCGGTGAGCAGTCTTTCCGTCCCGTGTTTCTCCATTTCGGTCATAACCCGCGTAACCTGGAATCTCCGGAGAGGCTCCATTGTCGGACAAAAAGAAAATCACGGTATTGTCGTATTCACCTGATGCCTTCAATGCTTCCAAGATGCGTCCAATACCCTGATCAACGCTGTCGACCATCGCCGCGTGAACTTCGAATTTGTTCGCTTGATATTCCTTTTCATCATCGGACAGATCATTCCAGGACGTACCTCGGTCTATCACCGGATCGACAGGTACATTGGGAAACAGCTTCATCTTGCGTTGTCGCATAAAGCGATCAGTCTTCAGTTGTTCCCAACCGGCATCATACCTACCGTCATATTTTTGAATCACGTCCGGCTTCGCATGCAAAGGCCAGTGAGGAGCGGTATAGGCCACGTACATAAAGAAGGGTTGGTCGTCGTCCTTCTCAAATTCTTCAATGTAATTAACGGAATAGTCAGTAATCGCATCCGTCAAATAGTAGCCTTCGGGAACATTTGGAACGGGTTGATTCCCATGGACCAGAGAGAATGGGTCAAAGAAATCCACCACTCCCCAAATCACGCCATAATAGTGATCAAATCCTCGCTGAGTAGGATAGGAGCGAGGGTCGGCAAAGGGTATTCCTAAATCAACTTGATGATTCATCCAGCCAATTCGATCCTGATCCGCTGTGGTAGTGGCTAATTCGGACAAATGCCATTTACCCGTCATTGCCGTTTGATAGCCGACATCTTTCAATAACTCCGCGACTGTCGGAACTTCAAGATCCATCGTCCGGCCATTGCGTCCCAAACCAACACGGTGCGGGTAACTTCCGGTCAGTAAGCTAGCTCGAGTCGGGCAACACCTTGCACAATTGTAGAACTGACTAAAGCGAACTCCATGATCGGCCAATTGATTTAGGTTGGGTGTTTCAACCTCGCCTCCAAAACATTGAGGGTCTGAATATCCCATATCGTCCACAAGAATCACTAAGAAATTGGGACGCTCAGCCGCGAGTGTAACTGAACAATAGAAGAGGATGACGAGAGAAACAAAACTGCGCATAGAAAGCCTGCGGTAACTGAAAAAAAGAAAAGCTATCTAGGTAAATGAGAGTCTTGGTCAACGGACTCAGAAAAACCAAGGACACTACAGTATTCCATGGAATGAAAAACGATCAAGGCTCTCTAAAGGCCTTTAAGCTCGTATCACTGCATCCCAGCTCTAAGTAATGTGTGGAAATCTAAACTCAATTTCATCACACAGTTCTTATCGATCGCGAAATTGAGCGTTTACAAAGACTCTGAAGAAGCAGCATCTGCTTCAACCAGGTTTTTCATATTTTCCATCATGCGAATCTGATCTTTACAGCCCTTGCGACTCATCATCAACATTATGGGATACATCAACTTAAAGATGCCGTTGAGTTTGACTTTGGAATGCTGTGTCGCACGAGTTTTACCGTCTAAATCTTCGACGTCATAAGAAATCGTGAGATCAAACATCTTACCGGTCAGGTGAATTTCGTAGTCGGTGTATTCGTTATACGACCTGACGACTCCGTGCATCGGAAATTCTTTTCCACCTTCATTAAAGTAATTAACAAACGTAGTACCGACTTCACCTTCGACCTTCTCCACGGTCTCGGCTCGAACAAAGTTATCGACCCATTGCTCGATCTTGTCCTCATCATAAATCCAGGGCCAGACCTGAGCGGGTGTCGCGTTAATCTCTATTGAGGTCGTCGTTTTCATGATTACATTCCGGTCATTAATACTCGGGAGAATAGTCCATACAACCGCAAGAACAATCTCCTCCAAAGGTCCATTCAAATCGATTCGCCAGCATCTGAGCCTGTTCATCAGACACCAGAGAACCTTCATGGTTGATGTAGTTCAGTTTATTCGCTGGATGGGCGATTGCCATCAATCCACCCGGAGAAACTTGGGTGTTTCTGAGACTCATGTGACCCAGATTTCGCAGATCTCGAAACCGGGCAATATCGCGATCTGCAGCGGTGGTATCGTCTAAGCATAGCATTTCCAGTTGTTGTGCCATACTGATGGCTTCATAGTCTGGTGTTCCCAGTTTGCTTCCATTTAAGAACAAATGCTTTAAGCTCGCTAAACGCGCCAAACCTACCATCGGATTTGTGAATTCCACTTCACTAAAGGACACCGCTACCAACTTCCCGAGTCCAGCTAATTGTTGAACGCCTCGGCCGTCCACCTTTCCACGCGTCACTTCCAGACGATCCAACTCCTGCATTCCTGCAAACATCTCAAAAGCTTCCGGGGCCCAGTCAACGTTGTCGATCGCCATCGATTCCAGTTTGTTACAACCTGTCAGCACTTTGGCAATATCGTTTGTAATCGGAACATCGGACCCTGCAATCGTTAAGTACTTCATTTTCGTAAGGCCGCTAAAATCAGCCATGTAGTACTCCTCGGTAATGTCGATTCCCTCGATCTCAAGATTGATCAAATTGGTACATTTGCCTAATGCTATAAAACACTCCGGCGTCAGTTTTTCATAAAAGTGAAGCACTCTTCCCCGTCCACCCGGTCGGCCCACTTCGATATTACTCCAACCACTCCGAGGCTTGTCCTTGTAGAACTCAACGTCAATGTGAGTAAACTCTTCTCCGAAGAATTGGACATAATCGACGAACTTCAAGTTACTTCGTCGCTTTGGACTGAAATCAGCCAGCTTCGGATAAACTTCCTTTAAGTGTGGTAGGGACTCTTTGGTAAACGGGTTATTGGACAGGTAGACGGTCTTCAGCGATTGGGCGGTGAGGTACTGAAGCCCTTCCCCATGGATACGATTGCCTCCCAGCATTAGCCACTCCAAATGCTGAAGGTCCCCAATTTCTTTCAAGCTACGATCAGAAATCTGATTCTGGGAAAGCATTAACTTAATGAGGTTTGGACAGCGCGAGACACCTACGAGCCCTTCATCGGTGACCTTAGATTCCTGAATCCAAAGCTCTTTGAGATTCTCAAGCCCCGCCAATACGTCCCAGTTGATTTTTGCGAGTGGATTGCGATAGAGATTTAGTACTTCGATCGACTTCATGCCGGAGAGAAAACCCATGTTCTCGTAGTTCGCATTAACTCCCCACAACGAAACGTTTTTGACTTGGTCCAATTGAGAGAGCACTTCAAAGGTGTCTTCATCCAATCCGTTATAGAGGATTCTTAGAGTTTCAAGATTTCTGGCATCCACAAGAAACCGAATGGTATCCTGCGTGACACTACAGTTCATGAAGTTGACATATTTAATCCGAGGGAATTCTCGGAACTCATCCATTGCTCCTTTCTCAAACGTACATTTCGAGAAGGAGAGAGAATCCAGTTTAGGAAAGACTTTCAGCCTCTTTATTCGTTCAGCCCGAAGCACGAGATCTTTGAACTCGATGTGATGGACATAGCTTTCATTGTTCTCATATTCTTTGGTAGTAGAAGCTCCGACACTCTCGAGCCAAGCCTCAACTTTTTCCAATTCCGTAAGTTCTTTGGGAGGGGCTTCAGGCGTCGGTTTCTGTTTTGGCTTTTCGACAATTTGCTCCATCGCATCATCGGCAGATACTTCCGGTCTTACATCAGCGGAGTCATGGCCATGGTCGTCGTCGACATCGAGTGACGTCACATCTGTCGAATTGACATCGGTAGAATTCGTCAATAACGAAACGGAATCTTCATCCCGACACCCATACGAAGTGAGAGTCAGTAGTAAGAGCACAACCAGTTTGAAGCGTAGACATTGCATAGTTTTCAATATATCCAGCATTCAGCAGCAGCCCCAACTACATCGATGCATTTTTTTAGAAGGCTAATTCCCATTTCGGATCACACGATCACCTTCCAACCCCCCTAGATACGTAAGGGAACTGCATCATTCATTCTGTATTCTTCTGCACTTTCTGAGTTGGTTTAAACATTCCAACGTTTGAAATTGACACCACAAATCCTCTCCAAAAAAGAAATTGCTCCATTCTGCGACACAAAGCAAAAAATCCTATAATCCCCGATTGCAGGGGACGAAAACTTAAAATAAACTACACACTTCTGAGGGAGATTTTGCTCTCATTCAGGAAACTATTCCCCTGTAGCTCAGTTGGTAGAGCAGGCGGCTGTTAACCGCCTTGTCATAGGTTCGAGTCCTATCGGGGGAGCTTTTTTCTTTTCTGCGGTAAGAAATCACCGACCATTTAACGCCCGGCGTCGAGAGATCGGCTGCCGGGCGTTTCGCGTTCTTGGCCAATTCTGGCAAGGGCTTGCGACGATCCCGCCAGCGGCGTCGTGTTCTC
>CALKCC010000088.1 GCA_938082855.1 uncultured Pirellulaceae bacterium
CGAGCGAATGTGTTCGTATCGTGCCGCAATGACCTCCCGTGTAGTTAGCGACTCCACCAACGGGACTAAAACGTCTTCATAATGCGAACGATTAAAGATGGAGATCATTCCTTTACTAGGCGTATGGGGATGAATTCTCCAGAGAAAGTCGTGCTCTAACTCCAGTTCAGTTGGTCTCTTGAATGATGCAACATGGACACCTTGTGGGTTTACTCCTTGGAATACCTTCCGTATCGTCCCGTCCTTGCCGCCCGCGTCCATGGCCTGGAAAACGATCAGGAGACTTTGTTGATTTTCGGCATACAACACACGCTGGAGTCGCGTTATCTCTTTGCGGATACGTTTAAATTCTTTTTTTGCATCGGCTTCCGAAAGATCGCAATCTTCGGCATTCGTCGATAGTTGTTCTAATCCGAGAAATGTGCTGGGGTCAAACGCTAGCAGGTCGGTCATCGTATCTCCATGATTAGACAGTTTTTCAGATTATAGCCCATTCATGTTTAAACATAAAAATTGATTCCTGCTTTCTTTCGCTTTCAGTTTTCCACTATGATATCTCCTGTCGCAAACCTATCTTGGCAGGCCAAACTTAACATGAAACAGAATAATCGATCTGCGAAGGGCCGGCGGGGCTGGGCGGTCCTGTTTTTAGTTTGTGGTATCATTTCTGCCATCTACAGTTTCCGGACAGCTGAAGAACAGGCTCGAGTTCTCCACTTAGTGGACGCCCCGATTGGAGGAACCGTTTCTGGTCACTATCGAATTACCGGGACTGCTGAAAGGGCCGACGGGTCCGATGAGATTCTCCCCTCCCGTTTGAACAGTTCCAACGTCGTTTTCTACTACTTGGAACAGGCAGTACTTAAGGACGACAAGTGGGTCGCCCAAACACCACTCTCCGACTCCGTCCCTTTTGTATTACGTGATGTCTCCGCTGACATTCATGTACGCGATTTCGCTTTGGCAAATGCATTCTCACGAGCCGTAGAAAAGGGAGGAATGCGGCAACAGCAAGCAATGCTAATGGTCGCTGAACCCGCCATTGCGGTCGGTACCGTCGAGTTAACAGCTGAAGGCAGGCGGTATTTTGACGGGAAGATTACTCCGACCCGGTTTTATCAAACACCAGGGACCGTCCTTCATACACTTGCGGGCTTTTCTGTCTACATTAACATTCTGTTTTGCGTCATCACAATCTCGGCCGACTATCGCTCAAGTCGATACGGGCGTGGAATTCAATCACTTGTCTGCATTGCGACTGCCTACGTTTTAATCCTTTGCTTTCAGGTGTGCCTATTTCGTGAGGGGCACCGAAGCCTGATTGACGAATACCAAACTCTCCACAGTGAACTATTAGCTGCTGAATCGCAAATGCCTCGCGGACAATGGGTATTAGCAGTAGATGCGTATAACGAACACGCGATACAGCTCGAAGCTGAGATCACCACCTTTCCTTCTTCGCTAGCGGGAGCCATATTTGGATTGCCAATCCCTAAGGAGATACCACGCTAATGCCTCCGGATACCTGGAATGTTGCAGAGGCAATCGAGCATGTCTCTTTGTCGGATCCAATAATGGCCTCTGTAATTCAAGCGGTGGGACCCTACGGCCTTCAAACGGACGGAAGTCCATTTCGCATGCTTGTCCGTTCGATTACAGGGCAACAATTGTCCGTAAAGGCAGCGGCGACCATTTGGGGCCGCCTAGTCAACCTTAATGGCAGTAAACGCATTTCGCCGGCAAGTCTTAGCAGATTGTCAGATTCAGAACTCCGGTCCGCTGGCGTCTCTCATGCGAAAATCCGGGCAATTCGAGACATAACGGATGCATTTGGTTCCCGGCGTATTACCGGGGCTCAATTGAAGACTATGAGTGACGAATCGGTCAAAGCCGAGTTGGTCAAACTGCGTGGCGTCGGTCCCTGGACCGCAGATATGTTCCTCATGTTTGCACTTGGGCGTCCAGACGTATTTCCCATTGGAGACCTCGGAATCGTGCAAGCTATGCAAGCACTTTATCCAAAACGGAACACGGGTGACCCACAGAATCTCCAACGCCTAGCTGACCAATGGAGACCTTACCGAACCCTAGCATCATGGTATTGCTGGCAAGGTCTCAACTTAATGAGAACTGAAAACTGGAGTCCAACAGGTACTTGAATCGATCCTTTTACTCCAACATCGTCATCTTATTGCGGTTGCAAATATTATGAGCGCATTAAAAGTACATCGTAACGCCGAACTTACCAATGCAACGCTTGTCCTAGCCTTTAGCGGATGGATGGACGGCGGAAGTGTTTCGACAGGCACGGTTGACCGTTTGGTTGAACTGTTTTCGGCCGAGGAACTAGCGAACATCGAATCCGACGACTACTATCTCTTCAATTTCCCCGGCAGCATGGAGATGTCATCCCTTTTCAGACCACACATTGAAATAGAGGATGGATTGATCCAAACCGTTGATATGCCAAGAAATGTGTTTTACCTGCACCAGGACGCCGAGCTTCTGTTGTTCGTCGGAAAGGAACCCAATTTGCGTTGGCAATCCTTCGGACAACATATTCTTGACTTTGCGCAGCAGCACAATGTGTCACGAATCATCTTCATTGGATCCTTTGGTGGAACGGTCCCCCATACTCGCCAGCCGCGACTTTATGCCACATCCTGCGACAACAGACTACTCGAGTGGCTAAGCGACTTTGGTATCCAACAGACGAATTATTCCGGACCCGGTTCGTTTACTAGCTATTTAATGACAAAGGCACCAGGAGCTGAAATAGACATGTTTTCTATAATCGCAGAAATCCCGAGCTATCTTCATGGGAAGAACCCAATGTGTATCGAAGCGGTTACTAGCCGCCTGGCCAAAGTACTGCAACTTCCCCTTGATGTAAATACACTCCGGGACTCCAGTACGGACTGGGAAATCGAGATTTCTAAAATGGTCGAAAACGACCCCGAACTCTTGGCTAAAATCCGCGAATTGGAAAATGATTATGACAATGAATTGATTGGATTACATCAACCTGAATTTCCACACGACGAATTTGGAACGGACTAACATCGCGAAACATTTTAAAGGTTAGGTCGTGGAGTTTCCACAGGACCGTTCGCCGGCTTCACGCCCGTCGCATTTAGCTTCCGTTTATATACTTTCTGACCACAGGTAACGAATAGCCAGTTACCATCTGGTCCGCCAAAGGTTGCATTCGACAACCAACCCTCTCCTGGCTTTTCCAGAATCAAATGAACTCTGCCTAGCTGATCTAGGATTTGCACGCCCATACGAGTCGTGACATAGAGTCGCCCCACGGTGTCCATAGTGACCCCATCCGCACCTGTGTCATCGTCCAGATCTCCGCGATGCAAATGGCCGAATTGCTGGCGATTGGTAAGGCTACCGTCTTCATTAATTTGAAAACCTGTATTGAATCGTCCTCGCGTCCCAGTCACTAGAAGAAATTCCTGGTCCAATGAGGTGTGAATTCCATTTGGAAAACGAATATCCCTGGCAACTTCGGTTTTCTTACCGTCATAAGTGAAGTGCCAGATTTTGTCGTTAGTCGGATCTGTCACATAACCACCGGTTGGCATCAACACCAAATCGTTTGAATTGATATCGCTAACTACGATAAACTTTTTAGATGTTTGAACATCGTATTTCACGATTTGCTTCGCGCCATTTGCACAAGCATACAGTTTCCCGTCCGGCCCGAACATTAGCCCGTTTGCACCTGCCGTATCAGAGGCAAATACTTCCTCGTTTCCATCCGCGGTGATTCGAATGATCTTATTCGAGGGGATATCTGTGAAATAGAGATCACCATTGTCAGCAAACACTGGGCCTTCAGTAAACTTATGACCTTCCGAAACCAATTCCCACTTTTCATCAGGAATCAAAACGTCTGTACGCCGCTTGTTCCCTGTAACATTTGCAACTTGTTTCGGATAATCCTTCCAAAGCCACCTTAAGGCGTCCGGCATGATGGAAGTCGAATGCTTACGGTTGTGTCCCCCTTCGCTCCATGCATGATTGACATCATAGCCAGCGAATTTTAGCGAAGCCAACATATCTAAATTGGCCTCCCACCAACCACCAGCATAGAGATTGTTGTCATTGCTACCATCTTCTAAAAACACTCGAATCGGACGAGGCTCATATTTCCGAATCAGTGTTGGATATTCATTGCCACCACGCAGCGAAACGAACGTCCCTACGCTGCTAAAAACACGACGGAATTGATCGGGCCGTTCCCAGGCAACGCCAAAGGCCGCAATGGCACCGCTACTAATTCCCATGATTAAACGATCATTTGGATCGGTGCTCAAATTGTATTTTGCGCTAACAGCAGGAAGTAATTCATCAACCACAAACTTTGCGTACCGAGGCCCCATTGAGTCATACTCAAATGACCGATTAAACCGAGGTTGCGAATCTGGATTCCTCGGCGGGACGATCCCAGGACTAACGAATATCCCAACGGTGACGGGCATTTCCTTTTTGTGAATCAAGTTGTCAAAAACAACTGGCAGTTTCCAACCATTCGCAAGGCCGAGTCCGTCCTGACAAACGCAGGTAGCAGCAGGTGATTTGGGCGAATACTGCTCAGGGACGTAGACCCAATAATTGCGCACCGTCCCAGGAAACGTTTCACAACGCATCTCAAACGGCCCTAGGACCTTGCCCTCTGGGACTCCTTCCTGCCGCAAAGAATCCGGATGTACCGGAAATTCCATTTGGGCATATGCCTGCCCCGTCCAAAGCAATAGGGCCAACATAAATATTTTTTGATAGTACATGATAGCGATTCACCTTTTGCGATTAGTTACGATGGATCCGAGGCGCCTTAAGGCAGACTCCACGGACCAAGCATTTCAGCCAAGCCAGAACCGGACTACTAAATGACCCTCATTGCAGTACTCACCAGATATCTGACCGTCATTCTTATTCTAGCGTTATCAGTAGCGGTGCGTGCAGAGGAGATGCCAAACGTAAGCGTTACCGACGTCCGGCGAATTACGCACGATGAAGACCATAACGCATTTACCGACTTAACTTGGTTCCGCGGCCATATCTACTTAACCTATCGCACCTGCCCTGATGGACATAACGTTTTTGACTCTAGCAGTATTGTTGTAAAACGCAGTACCGAAGGGGTTGACTGGGAAACTGTGGCTACGTTTTCTGTGCGCGACCGCGACGTACGTGATCCCCACTTTGTGGTTTTAGAAGACAGTCTCTATCTCTATACCGGAACCTGGTACTGCGGATCCCATAAACCCAAAACCAGAAATATGAACCAAATGCTTGGCTATGGAATCTCTACAAAAGATGGAGAGAGTTGGTCCAAGCCATTCGCATTGGAAGGAACCTACGGGAATTACGTTTGGAAGGCTCATTCATGGGGCGGACGGATTTATCTTTGCGCACGCCGTAGGACTG
This sequence comes from uncultured Pirellulaceae bacterium, assembly GCA_938082855.1. Classification (GTDB taxonomy): domain Bacteria; phylum Planctomycetota; class Planctomycetia; order Pirellulales; family Pirellulaceae; genus UBA721. The sequence continues at coordinate 5,443 of CALKCC010000088.1, forward strand.
GTTATCAAGAAGTAGCGGACTATGCTGAGCACACGCCAATCGTGCAGTCCCGATTACTAGCAAGCACCGATGGAAAGCGATTTGTCGACTATCTAACAGTTCAAACCGAATACGGAGATGAATTCGATTTCATAAATGAGGAGGACGGCGGAATCACCTTTCTTGCCAGACAGGGTGGAAACCGAAGTGCGCAATTAATCACTGCCGATTCATCACACCAAATCGTTAATTCACAGAGCCTAGGTCGATATATCGGCGGACCTATACTATTCGACTTTATGCAGTGGCGACTTGTTGCGGGCCGAGCTATCAAGGACGGCAAGGCGAGACTTATCATCTCTATCCTGTCCGATGGTCGGCTACATGATCTCCTAACACTGCCTTCTGGCGGTGATTGTTCCTATCCTGGCATGGTGACGCTATGTCCAGGTTGTGTACTTGTTTCGTGGTATAGCTCGCATGAAGGTAGTACGGAAATATATACCGCCAAGTTGCATTTCAACTAACAATTCAGGAAACGGGGATGGAGTGCCGCAATCAACACTCTACTCCATCACTAAATAACATTCCTGGATGCGATCAATGCGAAACGTCTTAGAAATGCCCTCACGGTGACAAATAGCAACCATGTACTGTTTTGGTCCGCGGCTAAAACACGATTCCGGTGTGACGGTCCGAAAAGAACGACTATGTTCGCCATATTGGATAGCAATATCACGGTTAGAACTTATGGCCTTTTCAATTAGCCGTACTTCTTCCGATGCAACATGACTGGTGGCAGAAAAGCTGACTTCGGCAACAGTCTTCATCTGATGCGGTTTGTACTGTGATAAAAGGTCGTTTAATTCAGAGATGCCGGACTCTGTAATCCCTCTTAAAAACACATCTCGTAACAGCAGTGAATCTGCCAATCCTCGATGTTCCTCGTTCGCAATCAGTCCCAACATTCGACCAATCGTCTCTAATCGGTAATTGTCCGATTCTGGCCAAACCGCTTTACAGAAAGGTAAGGTACACAATACTTGGTTTCCGGGAGACGGCAGTCGACAGAGATCGCACTCAGCAGCAAGAAAAGATCGGTCGAATGACGCGTTATGCGCAAGTAGTATGGCGTCATCGCCAAGAAACCTAAGAAACGCGGGCAGGACTTCTTGCATGGTTGGCGCATCTTCTAGATCATCGAACGACAGTCCGTGAACAGCGGACGCACTACTCGAAATCGGCTTGTCGGTGTAAACCAGAGATTCGAAGGTATCGATAGTCGGCTCTGCAAGTGAGAACCGAACGGCCCCAATCTCAATGACTCGATCAACACCACTAGTAATTCCGGTGGTCTCAAAATCGAAGGCAATAAATTGACAATCTTTAATTAGCTTCATTAAATTTCCATTGGGCCAAGGGATGTCTATATCATAGAGTATTCCCTTATATTGATCAGTTCCACGATTATCTGGTGCCATGTATTTTTCGCAATCTCAGATGTATCTATTCTAGATTGGGCCATTTGTGCCATATATCTAGGCCTTGTCCTTGCGCTTGGATTCTATTTTTCAAAAACAGAAGATAGCAACGACGAGTTCTTTCATGGCGGAAAATCCATGCATTGGCTGCCTGTTGGTTTGTCGCTGTTTGCTACTACATTTAGCTCCAATTCATTCGTTGGCCTTCCTGCCGAAGGTGCATTTAGGGACTACCATCAATTACTAGCGATTTTGTTCATTCCGTTTATCGTCATTCCCATTACCTGTAAGTGGTTTATACCACTCTATAAGTCCTGGAAGTTTGACAGTCTCTATGAATACTTCGAACAACGCTTCAATCGAAAATTGCGGCTCCTAGCCAGCTGTGTGTTTATGTTCTACTCTGCGGGTTGGATGGCAAGCATGTTGCTCGCCGTGGCTCGTGTGCTAGGGGAAGTTCTAGAAACGAACTCTTCGGTGGATGAGGCCACAATCATCTTGATCGTTGGGATTCTTGCAACCGGATATACCGCAATGGGCGGTGTGAAGGCGGTGATCTGGACCGACACTATCCAGGCATTTGCTTTAGGTGGTGGGATGGTGTTCCTTCTGTGGTCCTTAATTGGAGATATAGATGGAGGTTGGTCAACGTTTTTCGAGGTCGCCGGCCAAAATGACAAGATGAATATGACTTCTACATCGGGAGGTTGGGGAGAGCGGAATCTATTTTCTGCCTGCGCCTATGGCTTTTTCATCTATATGGGTGGTCAGTTGGCAACCTATGGTTCCTATCAGCGGTACATTACCGTTGATTCCGTAAAGGACGCTCAGTTCTCGTTGGGTGTCAAAGGCGTCTTCACTCTGATCTCCTGCACGCTCTTCTTCTTCGTTGGCACAGCATTATACGTGTTTTATCAGCAGTTACCTGAAACGGCTCAAATATTTGACACTTACAGTGACGGAGCGACCAAGGACAAGTTGTTGCCAAATTACGTGATGAATTTCATGGATGGGATTGGGATCACCGGCCTTTTGCTTGCCGGCCTGTTTGCGGCCGCAATGAGCAGTTTGGACAGCGGGATAAACAGTATGACAGCGACTCTCGTAACCGATTGGTATAAAGGTCGGGATATGGGGCGCGGAACGAATCGGAAACTTACTCTGGTATTTGGTGTTGCCGTTACCGGTGCAGGTTGCTTCATGGCATTTATCAATGCACCGGTTTTTGACATCCTATTATCTGTGGCAGGAGCAACTCTCGGAATTCTGCTGTCAATTCTCATGGTCGGCTTGTTTCTCCCGCAGGCTACTTCAGTCGGCGCAGCAGCAGGTATGACTGCTGGACTTGTCGTCTACTTGTTCGTTCGCATCTTCATCGGCGAGTTAGCCAGTGATGAGTTCGTAGAGGGCCTTGGTGCCTTTGGCGAAATACGGGATAACACTTGGTGGGACGGCATGTTTACCACCTGTACATCTGCGATCATGGCCATCATCGTTAGCCTACTAACCTTTACCGGCAAGGCTCCCGATTCGAAATTGCTGTTTCGTGGCCTAAATCGTTAGCTTTTGGATATTGTTCTATGATTGAATCCGGAAACAAAAGCGGACCAATTCTCTTCACCGATTTTGTTTGCCCATGGTGCTATATCGGAGAAAAGCAGCTCCAACCATTCATAACACGTCATCAACTAGAAATAGAATACGTCTACTACCCTTTGCATCCGGAAACGCCCACCCAAGGCATGACGCTCGAGGAATTATTTGCAGGAAGGAATTTCGATGTCGAAAAGGCTCAGCTTGCGATAAGAAATAAGGCCGAACGAATGGGGCTCAAATGGACAACTCGCACGCATACCTTTAACAGCCGAAATGCCCAACTCCTCGCGAAGTCCCTTCAAGGCAGTCAGCACCATAGTTCATTCAGAGACCAGGTTTTCGATGCCTATTTCGGAAAGGGACAGAACATCTCAAACCCTGAGTTGTTAGAGGACATTTTCCTCTCGCTAAATATCCCAGGTCCGAATGTGGCCGAACTTCTTTCCGATCCCGATCTCAATGCGGCTTTAGATGCTGATTGGAATCGCTGTCGAGCAGTCGGGATCACAGGCGTACCAACACTCTTCTACAAAAACCGTTATTGCGTTGGTGCTCAGAATTCCGATACTCTCTCACAATTATTTGATTCCGGTGGACCGTAAGGAGCCCCGCAATTGCACCGAATCCCGTTCATACTCATGTTAGTCCTGTTGGTCTCCCAATCTCCTGCGCAGATCAAGGCCGAATCACACCAGCC
>CALKCC010000089.1 GCA_938082855.1 uncultured Pirellulaceae bacterium
GGACAATGGGAATTCCAGATTTTCGCCAAAGGTGCAGCTGATGCTGGTGACCAGATTTGGGTTGCTCGCTATCTGCTCGAACGAATCGGCGAAAAATACGGTTATGCCATCGACTGGCATCCTAAGCCACTCGGAGCTACCGACTGGAACGGTTCCGGAATGCACGCAAACTTCTCCAATGGACCTATGCGTGACGCAGGCGATGAAGCTGTCTTTACCGCTATTTGTGACGAATTCGGAAAGCATATCGAACGACACATCAGTGTTTACGGTGCTGACAACGATCAACGTCTGACCGGCGAACATGAAACACCGTCGATCGACAAGTTCAGCTACGGTGTATCTGACCGTGGTGCTTCGATTCGAATCCCTGTTGGTACCATTGAAGATGGTTGGAAAGGCCGATTGGAAGATCGTCGTCCAGCCTCGAATGCAGACCCATACAAGGTAGCTGCTGCAATCATCAAGACTTGTAAACAAGCAGGTCAAGGTTAAGCAAAACCTTGAAGCGGGTAATCTGCTTCAACCGATAATCAAAAGGCGTGACTGTTGTAAAGCGGTCACGCCTTTTTTCATGTGCTAGGCGATTAGCTCATATACAAGCTTTCGCTTCAAGCACACAATATGTTCAGGAATGCAATTCTTTCATTACCATGTCCGTTTTACAGACGATTGGAATCCATGTGACAGACGTCAGCCCCGCTGAATCATCGACGACGCTTGAAGAGGCGTTGGAGAAGTACGAGATTACACTCGAGAGTTATCAAATCGAGATGCTGCGTGATTATTGCCAACTGCTATGGCAATGGAATGAACGCATGAATCTGACACGACATACCGATTACGATCGGTTTGTATCACGTGACATTGTCGACAGTCTGGAACTTGCAGACCGAATTGATACTGGTTTGGAAGTTCTGGATTTTGGTACAGGGGGTGGAGTTCCGGGAATTCCTTTGGCGATCTTGCGACCGGACCTCCAGGTTTCACTTTGTGAGTCAGTTGGTAAAAAAGCTTCAGCCGTAGATGATATGGTCCAGCAACTGGGCCTGCCCGTGCCGGTGATGAATGTACGAGTGGAGAAACTGTTAGAAGAGTTGAATTACGACGTGTTGGTTTGCCGAGCAGTCGGGCCTCTGTGGAAACTTGGACTCTGGCTACAGCCTCACTGGCATTTGTTCGGGCAGCTGTTGGCGATCAAAGGCCCCAACTGGCCAGAAGAACGTAAGGAAGCTCGGCATCGTGGCTACATGCAAAATGTAAGTCTTCGGAAGATTCATTCTTACCCTATGATCGGGACTGAGTCAGAGAGCTATATTCTGAAGCTTTGGTCAGCGATGAAAGAAGAACCTCCTCATGTGGACTAACTGATCCCTGTGCTTGGTTCTGCGACAGGCACTCCTGCCGTTACGCAAACGACTACTCCAGAATCAGATGGAGCCAGCATGATCGATAGAGTCCGTACAGACCATCAATTCTGAAGGCTGGATCAAAAAACTGTCCTTGTTGGCCCTCTGGGCAACGAGATCGCTCGTAGACGAAATTAGAATGTTGACCTAAACTAAAAAGTTCCTACCTTACTTGTTTTCGTCCGTAATAAGAAGCAAATACCGGCTCCTGACGGAAACGAATACCATTTATTAAGTGAATTCCATGAGTGGATATAACCTAACGCACCTCAAGCAACTTGAAGCCGAGAGCATTCACATTATTCGCGAAGTCGCTGCTGAATTTGACAATCCTGTCATGCTTTACTCGGTTGGAAAAGACTCGTCAGTCATGGTGCATTTGGCTCTGAAAGCCTTCTATCCTGCCAAGCCTCCGTTTCCTTTACTTCATGTGGATACCACCTGGAAGTTTAGAGAGATGATTCAGTTCCGTGAAGAATATGCGCGAAAGGAACTCGGTCTCGATGTGATGGTGCACATCAATGAGGAAGGCCGGAAATTGGGACTCGATCCGTTGAAAAACAGCGGTAAGCATACAACCGTCATGAAAACTGAAGGACTCAAACAGGCATTAAACGAGCATAAGTTTGACGCCGCGTTTGGTGGAGCCCGACGTGACGAAGAGAAATCCCGAGCCAAGGAGAGAGTTTTCTCGTTCCGGGATGAATTCCATCGCTGGGATCCTAAAAATCAACGTCCTGAGTTATGGAATCTATATAACACACGAGTCAACAAAGGTGAGAGTATCCGAGTCTTTCCTCTTTCCAATTGGACTGAGTTAGATATTTGGCAGTACATTCACCTGGAAAACATTCCGATCGTTCCTCTGTATTTCGCCGATGTGCGTCCAGTGGTGGAACGAGACGGCATTCTGATTCTTGTCGACGATGACCGCTTGCAGCTAAAAGAAGGCGAAACTCCGATGATGAAGGAAGTTCGCTTTAGAACCTTAGGCTGTTATCCGCTTACGGGTGCCGTGGAGTCGAGTGCTAAAACGCTACCTGAAATCATTCAGGAAATGCTCTTAGCCACGACGTCAGAACGTCAGGGTCGCGTCATCGACAACGACGAAGAAGGAAGTATGGAAGACAAGAAGAAGGAAGGTTATTTCTAAACCGGAACCACTATGAGTCATCAATCAGATCTTATTGCAACCGATATTAATGCCTACCTTGAGCAACACGAGCGTAAGGAGCTGTTGCGTTTCATTACCTGCGGTAGTGTGGACGACGGCAAAAGTACGCTGATTGGGCGATTGCTTTATGATTCCAAAATGATCTACGAAGATCATCTGGCAAAGCTCAAGAAGGATAGTGCTGTCCATGGTACAACCGGCGGCGATTTCGACCCGGCACTATTGACCGACGGATTGAAAGCCGAACGCGAGCAAGGAATTACTATCGATGTTGCCTATCGATACTTCTCAACTCAAAAGAGAAAATTCATTATCGCCGATACTCCCGGGCACGAGCAATACACTCGGAATATGGCGACAGGAGCTTCGACAGCAGACCTGGCAATCATTCTGATCGACGCTCGTCATGGCGTACTGACGCAGACCAAACGCCATAGTTTTATTGTGTCGTTGCTGGGAATTAAGCACGTTCTGGTAGCCATCAATAAGATGGACCTGGTTGAATTTGGCCAGGAACGATTTGAGGAAATACGTGATGAATACAAGCAATTTGCATCACGCCTGGATATCCCCGATCTACACTTTATCCCTATTTCGGCTCTGATGGGCGACAATGTAGTCGACCCGAGTGAGAACATGCCGTGGTATAACGGCTCGACACTGATGAATTTCCTCGAAACCGTGTATATCGGTTCCGACAAAAACCTGCAGGACTTCCGCTTTCCGGTTCAGTTTGTGCTTCGCCCCAATCTGGATTTCCGTGGATTCAGCGGGACGATTTCCTCAGGGATTATTCGACAGGGTGACGAAGTCATGGTGTTGCCTTCGCGTAAGACCAGCAAAGTTAAAGAGATTGTCACGTTTGACGGGAATCTTGAAGAAGCCCACGCTCCACTTTCAGTAACACTTACCCTGGAAGATGAAATTGATTGTTCCCGAGGGGACATGATCGTACGGCCAGGCAACGTGCCCAAGCAGCGTCAAAAACTTGATGCCATGCTTGTCTGGATGTCGGAAGAAGCAATGGTGCCTGGTAAGCAGTATATGTTTAAGCAGACCACCAAAGTTGCGACAGGTTCGATTTCTACATTGCGTTACCAAGTGGACGTTAATACGTTGCATCGTCAGGATGCTCCGACCATCAACCTCAATGAAATCGGCCGTGTCTCGCTTTCATTGAGCGAACCTGTGATATTCGACAGCTACAAAAAGAACCGCGGTACCGGTGCCTTTATCGTTGTGGACCGTATCACCAACGTAACGGTCGCGGCTGGCATGATCATTGATCGGGATAGTGAAGACGAAGCCGATGATCTGTGGAGTGTCGAAAGTGATCAGACTGAAAAACGAGGTAGTGTAACGGCTGAAGAACGTGAAGCCAGATTTGGCCAAAAGCCTGTTTCACTCTTAATCACCGGCCTTACAGGTTCGGGAAAGACGTCCGTTGCCTATGCACTGGAACGCCGTTTGTTTGACATGGGGCGATCTTCCGTCGTGCTTGACGGAGTCAATATGCGACGAGGACTGACTAAAGAACTTGGGTTTACAGCGGAAGAACGGAGCGAGAATTTACGGCGAAGTTCAGAAGTTGCCAAGCTGATGAATGGAGCTGGGCTTATTTGTATCTGTGCCTTTGTGGCGCCGAGTGAAGAGGTTCGCCAAAAAGCAGCTCAGTCGATTGGCTCGGACCAATTCCTGACAATCCA
>CALKCC010000090.1 GCA_938082855.1 uncultured Pirellulaceae bacterium
TGATCAATCGTATTGACTGCTGAACTGACCAGACGTTTGGCAGACTCGAAATCACCAAGCATTGCGGTGGCGGCAGCCTGAGTTGAAACCAATTGTGCTTTCTGGATAACAGAGACATCTGCTGCCTGAAGCCCTGCCTCAACAAGCTTGAGAGCATATTCGGGATCCTGCAATTGAGGTTCCGGTGACATCGCCTTAACCGTGGCAAGGAAAATTAGCGATTCAATATCGTCGGGATTCGCATTGAGAATGTCTTCTCCGATAGGTGCTGACATCGTGACGCGAACACATTGTTCCAAATGCTGAACGACGGCCAGCATGTTTCGCTCTTCATAGGCAATCGTTGCCAGAGTCGAGTGAGCTTTCCAATGGTCGTTATCGATTTGAGTCGTCTTGAACATGAATCTTCGGGCGTCGTCAAGGTATTTGGCAACGGTCGCCTGATCTTTCACTTCTCCGGCATCGTTCTTAATCCCCAAGACTCGCTGAAGCATGATGGCGAGATCGTAATTCGCTTCGGCATAGTTTGGATTGAGCACCAATGCATGTTTGAGGTAGGCAACAGCTTCGTCGTGCTGGCCGTATGTGAATTTGACTTTGGAGGCGTCGCTGTAAGCCTTGGCTTCGATGTGCGCCAAGTTGTGCTGACGCAATACATGGCAAGCTCCGGTTAAAGCTGGTCCCAGGTCCGGAATGATCGTTGGGATTGGAGTTAGATGATCACGGATGATGTTGAGTACAGGCCGATGGAAATCGAGCGATTCGTTGGTTCGATATTCCAAACGTGGATGGTCGTCGTAGAGTAACTGAGTTGTGGAGCCACCGGTTGCCTGCACCATCGTTTTCAGTTGCGGACCACTGGCCAGGAAGCAGGAAAGGAAGACATCTGGATTCGCAAGTTGATGCTTCGCTCCGCCCCAGTGTCGGTACCTTAGGTCATCCATGAATAATGGATTCGCCTGGATATCGAATTTCTGCGAAATCTCGTCTCTAGAAAACGTCTCCGTTTCGTCTCCATTGACTCCCAATAAAAGTAATTCGGAAGTGTTATACCAAAGTTGTGCGTTCGGAAAGGTCTCGATAAAGGTCGCGACGACTGATTGGAATTCAGCAGCGGCGAGGAATTCCAGTGGTACGAATTGTGAGATCACGCCACCTTCGTTAAGGCGTTGGCGGGCTCCCTGATAAAACTCATGAGTGTAAAAGCTTGTGACGCCTGGTCTAAATACCTGCCCAACTTCGATGGAGATGACGTCGTACTTTTCTTCTGTATGTGTGAGATAGTTACGTCCATCTTCCACAATCAACTCGATATTGGTTTTCTCACGAGCCGGACTGCTTTCGGCAAGCCAGTCACCGTTAAAGAAGCGGATTAATAATGGTTCTAGTTCCGCTTCGATTTCAACAAGATGCAATTCTTCGATGTCATGCATCAGGAATCGTTTGGCCGTTTGCCCTGTTCCCAGCCCGACGACACAGACACTCTTGGGATTGCCGTGAACTAAAGATGGAATGTGCCCGGCCATAAATTGTTGAGTACGTTTTGAATTTCCCTGCCATTGCTTATCAATATGCAGTTCATAAAGATCGCTGTTTTCGACGACGGTTATGAAAGAATTGACTCCTTCAATTAAGGCCAGGTTGGTTCCGTCCAATGTAGGAATCGTTCGACCCTGACTGAGCATGTCGAATGGAATTCGTGTTCGTTGAATAAACATACTGTTACTCGACATACGAATACCTACAAAGGCGAGCGCGACGATGAGAATCCAGCCCACGCGGTTTTCAAGCAGGCGGCCGTCTTCAAGTTTCATCCATGCCAGAAATCCTGCGACCACACTGCAGACACTTGTCAGCGCGACGGCATTTTCCAGTCCCAGCCGAGGCAAGATTAGAAATCCAACCAGGATCGAGCCGATAATTCCGCCGCATGTGTTCAGGGCAGACAGACGACCGACATCGGCGCCAATACCGCTGGCACTCGCATTGGCCAGTCGAATACCTAAAGGAAAGGCCATCCCAGCCATGATGGAAGGGACAAGCATGATCAGGCCAATCAACATTAGTTGTTGGCTTAAACGGCCAGTTCCGACCGATTCCATGAAGTTAATCCAGACTATTTCAGCCGGAGCCATGATGATGGCGAATGTGATCAGCCCACTGAGAATCATCAGAGCACCGAATTGAAAAGTATTCCGCTTGAAATCAGGTTTGATACTGGAGGCAAACAAGCTTCCCAGCACAATCCCTAAGAGGATGACGGTCAATGTAAGCGTGTAGGTGTAGACGTTGTTGTCGATCAGAAGAGTGAGGAATCGAGTCCAGACGACTTCGTTTCCAAGTGCAGTAAATCCGGCTAAGGCAAAGACCCAGCCCAAGGCTTTGGATTTCTGAGTCTCAGCTTCAGAGTCCTCTTCATTCGCAGTCGATGATTCCTCTTCGTCGGCTGTAATCGGCGATGGTAGTCGCAGGGAAAGTACCGCGGCTCCGATCAGAATATTGATGCCGCCGGCAAGGAAGATGGAGGTATTAATGCCAATGGAAGGTAGTAACAAAAATCCACAGACCGCAGCGCCAATGGTGGCACCGAGCGTATTCAGAGCATAGAGCCAGCTTACTGAATTCAAGACACCGTTTTGATGCCGGACGAATTGACGGCAAAACAACGGAAGTGTTGCTCCCATCAAAATAGTTGGTGGGAGAAGGCAGATGCTTACCAGAGCAGCACGCACAGCTAATGATGCGAGTAATGAACCTCGGATCGAGTCATACATGGTGGTATAGATGGAATCCACCAACGGTAAAAGAAAGACACTGACGATACATAGCACGCCAACGGCAATTTCAATTTTTCCATAGAGCTGAATAGGCGTGGCTAGTTTTTTAGTTCGCTTACCAAACAGGTGACTTCCAATCGCTAACCCGCCGAAGAAGACGGCCAATACCGTACTGACGGCATAGGTTGTTCCACCCACAATGACGCTGGCTTTACGGATCCAGCTGATTTCGTAGACCAGTGCTGCGAAGCCGGATAGGACAAAGCAAATGAGGGCAACTAGTTCTGGTTTGCTGAGGGAAGGGTTGGAAGAGGCAGTAGTGTTTTCGGACATGGCTAACAGGTCATACAGACCGATTGAATGATGTGGAATTCGTGCAAGGCCAGGCACGGCAGAGCATGAAGACTATACGAACTGATTCGCCAATTCGTTCTGCTAAATGACAGCCGAGCCTGAGTAAAAAGGCCTGATTTCATCCTCGATTTCCAGTAACAGAGCTCCGTCTGCCTGAACACCGTGACAAGGCCCTTGAAACTGAACATCGCCTTGAACGAAATCTACCTCGCTACCATTTAACATACAACGCGGATTCCAGAGCGACGGGATATCAGCTGTATTTGCAATAACTTGCCCGTAAAAGTTCTCCAGTTGCTGGAGTATCTCAATCAACACGTCGGTAAGCGTTACATCTGTATCGATTACATCGGTTATAGAAGTACTTTTGGAAGCGACATCGGCGGGGGCGTTAGCAAGCGAGTTATTGACGTTGATCCCGATACCGATGACCAACGTTTGTGGGCTTTCCTGAGTCGTTTCAATTAGGATGCCTCCGAGTTTCTTGCGATGCAGGAAAATGTCGTTGGGCCACTTGAGTTGGACTGATTGCGGAAGCCATGGCTCAAGTGCTTCTGCGACCGCAATGCCGGTGACCAGTCCCAGGCAAGCCAGTGCATTGCCACTCAGTTCAGGAAAGTGCCTAATCAGTGAAAAGGTCAGAGCTCCTGAATCGGCGTGCCAGCGGTGGTTTCCCCGACCGCGTCCGGCAGTCTGCCGTTGGGTAAGGACCAGCACATTGTCCACCGTGGGGTCGGCTTTGATGCGTTGTAACGCCGACGTGTTGGTAGATTCCGTCGATTCAAAATACTCGATCGATTCTAGTGAAGTCGCCTGACGAATTTTCGTCAATTGAAATGCCATGCCGGACATAAAGGAATTCCAGAATTAAAAACGAGTCCTGGACAAAGAGTGGCATTAACCGGTCTTCCGTAGTGGATACCCCGGGCCTGCCGCGAGGACTTCTTCATCCACTTGATCAATGTACTTCGTAAAGTTGTCTCTGAAAAGCTGGGCTAATTGCTCGGCAGACTTGTCATAAGCCAGTGGATCTCGCCAGGTGGCCCGCGGAGTGAGTATCTCAGTGGGACAGCCGGACACGAGCTGAGGGATAGCCAGCCCAAAGACAGGTTCTTTTTGAGTGGGAGTCTCGGCCAATTGTCCACCGTGAATGGCATTAATGATTGCACGGGTGGCTTTGAGTTGGATGCGTTCGCCTTCACCAACTCCGCCACCGGACCAACCCGTGTTGACCAGCCAGGCATGCGTCCCGTGTTCCCGCATTTTTTCGGCGAGCAGCTGGCTGTAACGATTGGGGTGATGCACTAAGAAGGCAGCTCCGAAACAGGCAGAAAACGTGGCTTCTGGTTTGGTGACTCCCATCTCTGTCCCAGCGACTTTTGCAGTGTAGCCGTTAAGGAAAAAGTAGCTGGCCTGAGCAGGTGTTAACTTCGAAACGGGCGGTAGAATCCCAAAGGCATCACAGGTGAGCAATATGATGTTACTCGGATGAGCTCCGACACACGGAATGGCAGCATTGTCTATGAAGTCGATCGGATAAGCCGCACGCGTGTTTTGAGTAAGTTGTGTATCCGTAAAATCGACCGTGCGAGTGATCGGGTCAACATACGTGTTTTCCAAAACCGTGCCAAATCGAATGGCATCATATATCTCTGGTTCGGACTCGGCGGTTAAATCGATGACCTTGGCATAGCATCCGCCTTCTATATTGAAAACGCCCTCGTTTGTCCAGCAGTGTTCGTCGTCACCAATAAGCGATCGTGAAGCGTCAGCGGACAACGTGGTTTTACCCGTGCCGGACAAACCGAAAAAGAGTGCGACACTGCCATCGTCGCCGGCATTGGCACTACAGTGCATGGAAAGGATCGACTGTTGGGGCATTAAGTAATGCATGACAGTGAAAATCCCTTTTTTCATTTCACCGGCATACTGAGTGCCCAAAATGGTTAGCTCTTTTGATTCCAAGTTGAGTGCGACGCTGGTCGTACTGCTATTTCCCTCGAGTTCAGGATCAGCCGGGCACTCGCCTGCATTGAGGATCGTGTAATCGGGCTTTTCAAACTTATCAAGTTGCTCGGCAGTCGGTCGAATCAACATGTTGTGCATGAACAGTGCATGGTATGGACGTGCACAGATGATTCGTACTTTGATTTGGTGCTGAGGGTCCCAACCTGCGAACCCGTCCATGACGTACAGGTGGTCACACTCTTCAAGGAACTCGACGGCCCGCAGTCGATTAGCCTGATACGACTTTTCGCTCAATGGGATATTAACCGGTCCCCACCAAACCTCGTCCTGTGATTCAGGATTGGCGACAATACGTTTGTCGAGTGGACTACGTCCTGTCTTTTCGTACGAGCAATTACAGAGTGCTCCGGAGTCAACAATCTCGGCCTGATCAAACCGCACTGCATGTTCGTATAAGACGGACGGAGCAAGATTGCGATAGACGTTTAAGTTACTAATTCCGTGGTGCCTGAGATTCATGTTCTCGACTCCGGACAGTGACTAAATCTATTAAGCGATGAGCTGCGAATCAATGTAGGTAGGACATTTAGTGTCTAAACGTCCCCTGTTGAGGAATTCTTTAAGCCAAATGACAAATTGGAATGGTTGTTTTTGAAAAAAAGCAAATTTCCCAAACAGCCTGCATTAAGATGGAAGGCTGTTGATCTTTTAACCTCCGAATGAAAACTCCATCCATTTAAAGAGTTAGGCAATGAAACGACGCTCAGCAATACAGCTTTCAATGGCTTCTGTAGCATCCCTTGCATCCATTGGATTACCACGGCATTCCGGATTGCTCGCTCAAACCAAGATTCATTCCACTCAGGTGATCGATACGAGTGTTGGGCACTATAGCGGTTGGCCTACATTAGCTAAACGCTCGAATGGGCAATTAGTATTGGTCGCTTCCGGTACCCGCGAATCGCACGTGTGTCCCTTTGGTTCGGTACAACTGTATCGAAGTAATGATCGAGGAAAAACCTGGTTGTTGCCTCAGACGATTTTAGATACGCCTATCGACGATCGGGATGCAGGTATCCTGGAAACGGATCAGGGAACGCTTCTAGCAACAACATTTACATCGAATGCGTATGTCTCGATTTTGGAAAAGGGTCGAGCCGAAGGAGGCTGGGATGCTGAGCGATTGAAGCGGTGGGAAGCAGCTCATCAACGAGTGACTGCGGAAGAACTGCAGGCAACACTGGGCACGTGGATGATTCGATCCACCGATGGAGGTATCACCTGGTCAAAACCCTATGACTGCATTCTGAATAGCCCGCATGGTCCTGTGCAGCTAGCCAACGGAAATCAACTGTACGCCGGAAAGCATCTGTGGCGGGAAGACAGTTACATAGGTACGGTTCTATCAGAAGATGACGGAAAGACCTGGCAGCGACAGGCACGCATTCCCACTCGCGCTGGGGATGATCCCGGTCAATACCATGAACTGCATGCTGTCGAGGCAGTGAGTGGAAAGTTGATTGTTCATATCCGGAATCATAATACGAAAAACGCTGGGGAAACCCTGCAGTCGGAATCGACCGACGGTGGGAAGACCTGGAGTGTGCCACATTCCATTGGAGTTTGGGGCTTTCCGTCACACTTACTGCGTTTGCAGGATGGTCGACTGTTAATGTCTTACGGATACCGTCGCGGGTCGATGGGAAACCAGGCTCGACTGAGTGAAGACGAAGGAAAGTCGTGGTCCGAGCCGATGACCATCAGTGATAATGCAGACAATTATGATCTTGGGTACGTGACCACCGTGGAATTTGAGGACGGCGAATTGCTTAGTGTTTGGTACGAAAAGATGGCCGGAAGTTCCAAGGCTGTATTACGACAGGCACGTTGGAGTCTTACCTAATGCCGGAAGAGAACAGATCTTGTGAATTGCCGGTGCGACAGCCTGGTGAAGAGTTGTCGTTGGCAGCCAGGATTCCTCTGTCCTTGTGGTTTGCCATGACGTATCCGTTTGTGTTGACGGTGATTTATTTCATCTTCATGAATGGTCGCGACACAGGGATTCAAAACACGGTCTTTAGTTCACTCAAGTTGATTCAGTTTGCCTTCCCAGCAGTGTTTGTGTTTTTGGTTTGTCGTGAGTCCATTGAGTTGCCTGTTTGGAAGAAGCCGGCAATCAGGCTCGGAGCGGTATTCGGCATTCTGATTCTCCTAGCCGCCTTGGGATTGTATTTTGGTTTGCTCAAGGGAACGGCACCTTATATGCACCTTAAGTCGAAGGTGCTGGGGAAAGTGGAAGGCTTTGGACTAGCAAGTGCCGGAGCCTATGCGGCCTTTGCTATCTTTTACTCGGTCATTCATTCGGGAATGGAGGAGTATTATTGGCGATGGTTTGTGTATAAGCGTTTGACCAAATCGATTCCGGACTGTCTGGCGATCTGCTTTTCCAGTATTGGCTTTATGGCACACCATGTGGTGATCATGGTGGTGTTTTTTGGGTTGACCTCACCGCTGGCCTACTTGTTTTCGCTAGGCGTGGCTGTGGGCGGAGCGTTTTGGGCCTGGCTGTATGGGCGGTCGGGGAATTTCATGGCCGTTTGGTTGAGCCATGCGATTGTTGACACCGCACTGTTTATCATCGGCTATGACCTGATTTTCTGATGGGGCTGTGGTTTGATGGGAACCGTTGCGGCAGGGGTTAGATCAAGGAGTCTAATGTTCCTGACGGCTGGACTTGGATAAACTAAAACCATTGAGAAGACTTATGTTTCGAAATAGGCACAACTTGCTAAATCGGTTTTAGAAGGAACTCCACTATGTCAGATGCTTTTGAGAAGCTCTGTGATCATTCCCGTGAAATTGCACTTTTGAATTCCATCGAGTCGCTACTCGACTGGGACGCTCGCTGTAAACTTCCGGAACAAGGCAGTGCCTACCGGACGGA
The DNA here is from genome assembly GCA_938082855.1 of uncultured Pirellulaceae bacterium. Taxonomy (GTDB): domain Bacteria; phylum Planctomycetota; class Planctomycetia; order Pirellulales; family Pirellulaceae; genus UBA721. The sequence continues at coordinate 8,044 of CALKCC010000090.1, forward strand.
ACAACAAGCCTACGTGGCCAGGCTCGTTCATCAAAAACAAACCGATCCGCGAATCGGGGACTGGTTGGCCGACGTTCAGGGAACAGACCTAACGGCCGATCCACAAAGTGACTCGGCCACAATCATTCGTGAAGCCCAACGGAATTACGATAAACAGACCAAGCTGCCAGCAGAACTCGTCGAAGCCTTAACTCGCGCCACTAACGATGGACAACATGCCTGGGTCGAAGCAAGGCGTGAAAATGACTTTTCCAAATTCCTGCCCTACCTGGAAAACGTCTATCGGCTCAAACGCGAACAGGCCGATGCCATTGGGTATGAATCATGCCGCTACGATGCATTGCTGGATGATTACGAACCTGGGGAAAAAACTAGCACAGTTCGCGCAGCACTCGAAGCACTGCGTACGGATCTTGTCCCACTACTAGAGTTAATTCAGGCGAGTGGCAAATCACCCGATCGAAGCATCCTCACCCGTGAATACCCAGTGTCCGCACAGGAATCGTTTGGATCTCAGGCGGCCAAAGCAATTGGTTTTGAATTTGATCGGGGCCGATTGGATGTCACGCATCATCCGTTCTGTACCGAAGCGGGTCCTGATGACTGCCGTATCACCACAAGGTACGACTTGAACTTCTTTAATATGGCATTCTTCGGAATCCTGCATGAAGCCGGGCATGGTATTTACGATCAGGGACTTAGGAAATCGCAGTACGGTCTGGGGCCGGGGCATTATTTGTCGTTGGGCATCCATGAATCGCAATCCAGAATGTGGGAAAACCAAGTCGGTCGAAGTCGACCGTTCTGGGATCACTGGTATGGAGCAGCTCAACAGCAATTCAATAGTTTGCAGGACGTCGCCCTAGACGACTTTTACTTTGCGATAAACCATGTCGAACCTTCCTTGATTCGAGTGGAAGCAGACGAGTTGACCTACAACCTGCACATTATCATTCGATTCGAGTTGGAACAGGCACTGATCGACGAACAAATCACACCGGCCGATCTGCCCGAAGCCTGGAATAGCAAATATCAGCAGTATCTTGGTATTCAGCCACCGACCGATGCCGACGGTGTCATGCAGGATGTGCACTGGAGCGCCGGTTTGGTCGGATACTTCCCAACCTATTCGCTGGGCAACTTATATGCTGCCCAATTCTATCAACAAGCCGATAAAGATCTCGGCGGATTGGATGAATTGTTTCGGCGAGGTGAATTTCTGGAATTAAAACGATGGGCCGGAGAGAATATCCACCAGCGAGGCAGGAACGTTACACCGGCGGAACTCGTTCAGGAGGTCACCGGTGAACCTCTGACCCACACCTACCTGATCGATCACCTGCAATCGAAACTGTCGCCACTATACGGAATTTAATCTTTCATTGGCCTGTACCCTGTCATTGGCATAGAATTAGGCTTAACCAACAGAGAAGAATAAGATCGAAAAGATCAGGGAGAGGATTCATGGCAGTTGCCAATTGCCCCGAATGTCAGGAGGAAGTCTCACTACCGTCGGTTAGTGAAGAAGCAACCGTCCAATGTCCGCTATGCGACGCCGAATATGTGTTTTCCGCTATCAGCGATGCTTTGCCGCCGACATTGATCGTGCTGGATGATCCGCTGGCTGTAAGTCCTGAAGCGGATGGAAATGACGAATTGAATTTGGCTCCGGCCGAAGATGTGGCAGTTAGCAATTCTGCCTTTGCGTTTGATGAAGAATCGGCGCCAGGCCGAGCGTTGGTCGAGCGCGCTGCTGCACGCCGGGCCTCCAGTGGTTCTCCACTAAAGACACTCGTGCAAATTTTCCTCGGTGGTGCCTTAGCCCTGCCTTTGGCTCAGCTCGTACTGTGGCATCTCCCAGAAGAACCACGTGATCCGGTTGGGTTAGGAGAAGCGATTTATGCGAATGATTCGTTGGAATTCCTACGATCCATTGTTCCTGCCGAGCTGGATACCAGTGGTTCTAGTGACGGCAATTCCAATGGTGATGAATCCGCTGAACAGGATGAGCATCGTCCGCTGACAAATCCACTCCAACAGGATACCGGCTTTAATGTCGGTCCAATGGAAGAAGTGGAATTGGGATCTGGAACACCTTTAGGGAATCCGTTTGGTGTTGATGAAAATCCTGACGGAAATGCCCAGCCTACGGTTGATGAGATCGCAGCACAGCCCAAACCTGCCGGGCCTGCTCCGCTGTCGCCTACCGAGTACATTCGAGATTCCTTCGTCTTCCAAAACGTCGTGATCAATAATATGTATGCCCAGGCTCAGGATAGTTTGAAGCAATGGGACGAGCTCGGGCCGGAAGCCAACGACAACTTACGAAAAATCGAAGGGCGAGAGTTGTTTTTGTCCTTAGGGCAACTGGCGTCCGGTATGACCTATCAGGATCCGGACATGAATCAAAGCTTCGACTCGGTGGAGGAAGCATTTAACTTCTTTAGCGAATTGGCAGGTCGTGAAGAGATCCTTGAGCTGGTGAATGCCGAATTTGAAAACAGCCTGCGAACCAAACAGAGTCCTCGGTCGGGAGTATTATTTACCGCTCACAGTGTTGGTGAAGAAGAGTCCGTCAGTGGATACCAGAGATTGATGGTCGAGCTCGATGGCGGTGCATTGGAACTTCCTTTGGTTTACTCCCCAGAGATCGATCAACCGATTTCGGCAGATGCCTCGAGCCTAGTTCTCGGCAGTTTAATCCGTCGCCCACGTCGAGATCTTAAAAACTATTTAGGAACGGATGAATTTGTCGTCATCTTCGGTGCAGCTGTCCCTCTGGCTGTGAACCCTCAGTGAGAATCTGTCGTTAGTAAAGTAACTGCCTGATGACCACCCCTTCAGAGTTCCTTCCCGCTGAACCTCTAAATGCGTTACAGTTAGCTCAGCAAATTCGCGACGGAAAACTGTCATCGATTGAGGCAACTCAGCAGTGTATCGCTCGGATTCAGCAAGTCGATCCACACATTAACTCGGTGGTTATTCCACTGTTCGATTTGGCGCTACAGGATGCCGCTCGGTTAGATGCGATGGCTGCGCGTGGAGAATACGCCGGTCCGCTACATGGTGTTCCGATCACGGTCAAAGAGTGTTTTTATGTTGCCGATACC